>JAMPCZ010000135.1 GCA_023665935.1 Muribaculaceae bacterium
AATCAAAGATTCCAACAATTATATAGTGTTGCGATTGCTTCTTGATTTCACCAATTGACTAAATGTAAACAAATGTAAAAGCCGAACTTTTTGAGTTCGACTCTTACTATATTTTGGCAACTGTGTTTTGTATGTTAGCACATTGTATTAAGTCCTGTTGCGTAAGGGTTTTTGACTAAGTAGAAGTTGTTATCAGGAATATTACCATATTGGTTATAAATCATTTGGCTCATTTGTTCTTGGACTGCTGCTTGTTGAGCTTGAGCTTCAGCCAGTTGAGCTTCTTCTTCGGCTTTCTTTTCAGAGTGAGATTTACCTGTGAATAAGCCTGCGATTAGAGAACCGCCAATCCAACCTACAGCTGAACCGATAGGTCCGAATGCTGAACCGATAGCTGCACCGATAGCACCTGCGCCAAGTTTAGTACCTTCTTTTGCGATTTCTTTAACACCGCCTACAATACCTTCATCTTTAAATGCGCCATAAATTGTTGGAATTGATGCTGCTGCGATCAATATATTTCCAATCCCCGGGATTGCTTTACTTAAACCTTTAGCTGCACCTTTGATACCGCCCCAAACACCGCCTTTTGCCAAGCCTAATTTCCAGCCGGCTTTTGTTAATTTTGGAATAGCAGTTGTTGCGGTGTATTTTATTGAATTCAAAAGACCGCCTTTAACTGAGCCTTCTAAAGCTTTTCCACCTGTTTTCAAACCGTTAAATAATGTTCCGCCAAGAGTTTTGCTAGTTGAAGCTTTAATACCTGAGTTAACTCCGTTTACTAACGCTTTTGCGCCATTTTCTGTAAATAATAATTTTGGACTTGCTTTTAAACCTCGATAAGCGTATGTACCTACTTTTGAAATAACGTTCCATACCATAATTTTACCTGCCTAACTTTAACACTAATTTCTAACCTTACACATTTATAAAAAAAAATACCACCCCAGAATTGCATGATTTCTAATAAATATTAAGAAATATTAATCAAAACATAATATTTCTTATCTTCATCACATATTACCTCATTTTACATGGTTACGGGAACTTAACGAAACAGCGACAAAAGCGTGTACTGTTTGAGCGATAAATAAATAAGACCTTGAAACAAGTTCAGAGCGACAACATAGCGAGTTTACACGCTATAGGTTGAGTTTAGTTCCCGTATTCGGTTGGCGTGCTTCTTTTCTTAGCCGGTATTCTTTTCTTACCTCGCAAGAAAGAAAAGAATACCGGTATGGGGTTTGGGACGATACCAGCCCCAATAATAAAGAATAATAAATATTATTTTAAAAAGAAAAAACCACTTGGAGATAAGTGGTTGGGAAAAGTTACGAAAAATAATTGTAGGGAAAAATATTATTTAATATGTGTTTTATGTTTATTTAGTTAACCGTTAAATGTTTTGAAGGAACCTTCTACATTTTTTTTGAGGACAGTTTTTACAGCCTCAATCTCGTTACTGATAGCGTTGTGTTCGGATTCCAATCTGTTCAATTGAAGGTCAAGTTGTTTGTCTTGGTGTTCAAGGTTATCCATTGCTGATTGGTAAACTTGTTCCGCAATTGCCATTGCAGATTTATCTTCTTTTTCTGCGATAGATTCATCATCATCAATTGTGGTGCCGACAAATTGTTTTTCTGTTGAAGAAAAATAAGACAATACAAGGTTACCTGATTTAAGTTGTCTGATAAACCATTCAGGGTCTTTAAGGTTTGTTGAGGCAGTTGTTGCAGAAACGTTATATTTTTCTTCAACTGTTGTATAGCCTTTTGTTCTCATTTCGTTGAAAATGTTTTTGTAATGGCTTACGACTTGCGGATCGTATTCAAGATTTTTTGATGAAGCTGAATTTTTGTTGTTGTAGTAAGCTTCGGTTATTGCAAGTGCGTAATCATATAATTCTCTTTGAGCGGTTGTAGCTCCTTCAAAGTTTAATACTTCGCTTGTTACGGTAACGTTGTAATTTTTACCTGTTTCAGAGGTGTAATTTGTTCCGTTGAATGTCAATCTGCTTGTTGCGCTTTCAAAAATTTGAGCTTCGCCGTCGTTGATATAATCAGCGTATAAAATGTCGAATTCTTTTAATCTGCCATCTTCGTCAGTGTAGTCGCTGAAAGTGAATTTTTTTGTTTCAGAGTTGTAGCCGACATTATCTAAAACGTGGAACTCATCTCCAAATACGTATCCGCATTCAATTTTGTGGTCTTCGTTGTTGAATTGGGCAATAATCGGGTAGTTATCTTTGTAATAACCTTCAGAATCTTGATATAGCTGGATTTCAACTCCGTTATCTTCGATTGTGTGAGCAACGTTATATGTTGCATAGCCGTCAAATGACTCTGTGCTGGCAGCTCCGCCTCTTTCAAATGCGTTATATCCGAAATCCAAAATGTGTTTTCCGTCAACATCGTTAATACTTTGTCCGACAGAAGCAAGGTATCTGTCCCACGCTTCGTGGATTTTTTCCGGAGCTTCTAAGTCGCTGATGTTGATGTCGGATTGAGTGTAACCTTTGCCGATTTTAGCTAAGAATTTGTTAAAATCACCGTTACCATATTCGTAAGCTTTTGCAATATCTGATGATACCAAAACCTTACCTGAATTATCTTTTACAAGGTATTGTTTTCCGCAGGCTACTGAATTGATACCTGTCATTTGGTTGAATGACACATCTGCATAATTTGCCTGAGTTCCGTTGTAACCTGTTAAAACTTGATATTTTGTTTTGTTTAAAGCCTCTAAATATTGGTCGTTAATAATCTGAGAGTTTTCTGAAAGGCGTTGTTTAGTATAAGTCAAGTTCTGCTGAGTCATTTCGTTATCAGACAGACGGGCTGTTAGGCATAAAAATCTTGCTTGTGAAGCTGACATTCCCATAATCTAAGCTGTTTCCTTTCAATCATTTTCGTAATCTTATTCTCTATTACGACATAATTGGATTGGAACTTTAGGAAATGGCTTTGTTTTGTAACAATTTGTAATATTTGAGATGGGAAGTTAATAGGTTAATAAGTGAATAAGTTAATAGGAGAATGAGAGGATAAGTGGATAGCTTTGTTTATATATGTTTCGTCATTACGAACATATGCGAAGCAATCCATAAAAATTGTGGATTGCCACGTCACTTCGTTCCTCGCAATGACAAAAGTTTTTACATCCTTACCCCCTTATTAACCTATTTACCTATTAACTTATTAACTTTTCTTCTGCAAAATAAAGCCTTAGGTAAAAACATGCTACGTGTTGGATTGAGTCTATCCTTATCCATTGGCGTGTAGGCTTAAATTTTATACCGCCGTATGATTTTGCAGGGTTTTTGTGTGCGTAATTATTTTTGTCATCTATTGCTAAAACCATTTGAGCGGTTGCTGCTTTTCTGCAAGCTGTCAGGATTTCTTGAGCTAATTCTTCATTATTAAGTTTTTTTGCTAAATAGTATGCTCCGATAAGTCCTTCACAGCGTGCGCCGTCCGGGTAATAGTAATTACCGTAAGTATAATAGTTTCCGCCTTCGTAGTCTATATATGGAGAATCGTCTTTTTGATACATTTGTCTTATCATTGTTTTTGCATCATTGTAGACAAAGTTTATATAATTTTCTTTTCTAAATTCAGGGTTTTCTGCCCATTCTTCTATTGCCTGCATCAGCCAGCCGTCAGAAGGTAATGCCGTAAATAAATCTGCATAAATTTTTGGACGCTCGTCTATAATCCAGTCCATTGCGATTTTACTTTTTTCAATAACCCTTTTGACCAAATCGTCATCATCTTCAAAATAGTTAGAAAATAGTGCCAGAGCAAGCAGGGCTTCACCCGGGTAGTAGAATGAAAATAGTGCTCTGCGTTCTTCTTCTGATACGTCTATAAGCGGATTCCCGTCTTGGAAAAGCGGGTGAATATAGTATCCGAACATTTCGCCGGTGTCACTTATTCTGAAAAGTAAATGTCTAACATATTTTTTCAATACATCATCAAAAGATTTATCGCCGGTTTTGTTTCGGTATTTCATTATTGCTGTAACAGCTAAACCGGTTCCGCCGAGTTTTGCTTTTTTGTTAAGGAATACATAAGCACAAGTTTCTCCGTTTTCCGTATGCTCTTTTGTAAGTGTTTGGATATATTGAAGAGCTTTTTTTGAGCTTTCCAAATATTTTTTGTCTTTTGTTAATTGGTATGCTCTGAGTAATGCAGTAATTGTTCCGCAGTGCCTAAGATCGTTATAGTACAGATTATCTTCGGTTCTTGTCGGATGTTCGTGATCTTTGTAGTTGTCATCTTTTGCATCATAGTAGTATAAAAATTTGCCGTCCGCATTGATGCTGGAAACTTCCGTGTATATCAGTTTTTTCATCTCTGTCTCGTCAGGCTTCATGGAGTAGAGTGCGTTGCCGTCGTATGCGTTTGCAAAGTAGACATACCCGTCGTTCTCGCAGAAGAGTCC
>JAMPCZ010000136.1 GCA_023665935.1 Muribaculaceae bacterium
TTCGTCTTCTTCTATGCCAGTCCATTCCACAATTTGTTTCCAGACTTTATCTCTAAAGGTGTCATCCTCTATAATGATGCGTTTTCCATCTTTCATTACGATATTTAATATATATTCGCAATCTTCATCTATACTGGTATCCGTATAAGCAATTTCGTCAATATTAATTAATATATAATCGCCGATTTTGATAAAATGTATCACTTTAAAACCTCCTCTATTAGTTCAATTGCTGTATAAAAAGCGTTCAAAGATGCTGTTTCGGTTTCTGTTTGTTTGGGGTTAATCCCGGCATTTATAAAGTCTTGAACATTCTTTAGAGCGTCTTTCAGCTTCTCGCATTCTTCTGTCTTGCGGGCAAGCTGTTTAAATATGCAATTTTTGCCTTCGCAATCCTCAGGGGATATTTCATCCATATAACAACCTTGGGCAAAGTAATCTTTACACCCACTCACATCCACACCATCAATTATTATTGGCTTTATCATTTATCATCCTCCATAATCTTGCGGACTGCGTGGTAAAATTCTTTAGCCTTTGCTTCATTTGCACTTTTTAAATAGTTTAAAGCTTTAACAGCATGAGATATTACGCCATTTTTTAGCATATCAATGGAGCTGTGAAGCGCACAATAATAACCATATTGATTAGTCAGGCATATTAATTCCAGCAGCTGCCTGTCAGTGATTTCAGGTACTATGTAATAATGCCCGTATTCACAATTTCTACATTTTTCACTATTCTTCTTAACTACTGGTTTTTGTTTACAATATCCCGGCAAACAATAAAAACGCTCTTCTGTTGGTATCCCAAACGCTTTATAAAATTCAAGTTCAATCTGTGTGGGCATTTTACCTCCCCAAATTTCTTAATGCCGAAAACAAAAATCCACATAAAAATGGAATTAAAAAATATAAAATAAAAAATTTCATCTTTCCAATACCTCCTTAATTTTTTGTCTTTGGGTGGGGGTGAGAGCACAATGAATGTTTTTAAGCAACATCGCAAAGGCGCAAACATAATCTTTGTTAAATCCCACATATTCTTCATCAATTATGAAGACCCAGTCTTGTTCCTCATCTAGAAATATTGTCAAGCCGGTAGCTTTTGGTGCTATCATTTGATATATTTCAATCTGCTTTTCGGGGGTGAAATCGGGGTAATCCCCTTCAATGGTGCATTCTTTCTTATCTTCATCATATTTCATACAACCAAGACAATTATATGGTTGGAGTCTTTGTAAACAAGCGTAGGGCATTTCCTTTGGGCGTTCCACCCCATACTTTTCCATCATTTCTTCAATCGGGTTCATTGGTTTTGCTCCTTAAATAAGCTTTTGTTAACATTTCAATAATTTTTTCTACTAATTTTTCAGGGTCTTGCTTGGGGTTTGCTTGTCCCATTAATACGCCAGTTCTTAAGACAAGCTTAAATTCTTCTAGTTCCATCTCTTACCCCCACTTCCAGCCGTCATAGTCGTGAATTGCTTGTATGAATTTTTGCTCTTCTGTCTTATAAGCTGAAATTCCGGTAAGAATGTCTGCAAGAGCAATTTCCATAAAAGTTTTATCTTTTGGATAATTAAATGTATCGATAATGAAGTCAGAATATTTATGTTTCAGTTCCAGCAGTTGTACAAAGTTTTCTGGGTTTGTGAAGTCGGGGTAAACATAATCAGAACATGTAATACAACTGCATTCTGCCATGGTTAAATTACACTCTTTGCAGAGTCTTTCCGGTTGTTTTGGCTTTATCTCACAAAGCTCGCATATTTTCTGTGATATAGTTTCAGCCATTGTCTTTCCCCTCAAAAAACTCTCTAAACGTGTTGTGTCCGTATTGTCCTTTGGTAGCTTCAAGAACCTCTTTTAAGGTCATTTTTTCTTTGTATTTATCTTTGTTGTTTTCGAGATAGTTTTCGGTTCCAAAGCTGCAAGCGCCGGTTATGGTTCTATAAGCCACAATCCAAAAATTAAGCTCGTGAACTTCATTTGGTTGAAGATTTTCATATTTTGAAACATCTCTGTCAGAAGTTTTAAAAAGCCAATCTCTGTAGGCTTGTTTTACGGTTTTACCATGGGCTGAAACGTTGTTTTTTTGAAAAATAAAGCAATTGGTTTTATCGTTTAAAAATTTACCTTGGATGATATTTTTTCTGCGTTTAAGGATTATGGTTTGTACATCATCGATTTCTTCAACTTCCCTAAAATCCTTATTATAAAGAGTATAAAAGACATCTTCTTTTATAACTTCACCATCCACCTGGACAGATTTAACATAAGAAACAACCCATCTTCCCTCTGCATCCTGCTTATATTCCGCAAGGGTAATCCAGGAACCCTTCTTTGCTTTAATAACTGAATTAAACCCAATAGCAGCAATAACACAATTGTTACCTGTGCTCTCAACCTGTGACCAATCCCCGGATGATGCAAGCTGTGAGTTATCCCCGGATGATGCAACCTTTGAGTAATACCCGGATGATGCAAGCTTTGAGTTATGCCCAGATGATGCAAGCTGTGAGTTATGCCCAGATGATGCAACCTTTGAGTAATACCCGGATGATGCAACCTGTGACCAATCCCCGGATGATGCAAGCTGTGACCAATCCCCGGATGATGCAAGCTGTGAGTTATCCCCGGATGATGCAACCTTTGAGTAATACCCGGATGATGCAAGCTTTGAGTTATGCCCAGATGATGCAAGCTGTGAGTTATCCCCGGATGATGCAAGCTGTGAGTTATCCCCGGATGATGCAACCTGTGACCAATCCCCGGATGATGCAAGCTGTGAGTTATCCCCGGATGATGCAACCTTTGAGTAATACCCGGATGATGCAAGCTGTGAGTTATCCCCGGATGATGCAAGCTGTGAGTTATCTTCGTCACTGGTCTGCTTCTTTTTATTTTTTGTATTTTTTATCTTTAAAAGTTCATTTACAAAGGCTGTGGCGCCTGTTGCTAGTTCAAAAACTTCTTTCAATTCTTCAAACATTTATTTTTTCCTCTTTCTTTGTGTAAGCCGGTGTTGAAAGACAAGGCGATGAGCCTTGGCTTGAAACACTACGCTTTTCAAATAGTGCGCAGGTTCCACCGGCACACCTTGTAACACTTGATTTATCGCGTTTGCAGCGGATTAAATCAGGGAAAATTGTGCTTTCAGAGTTCACACAATTTTTGCAGATACGGTCTAAAACCGTCTGTGGAGCCGTATGCTCTGTGTTTTTATTAAGCATATTTCCCTCCAAAAAACTTGAAATCTTTGTATTTATCAAAATCAAGAGTGTATTCAACATAGGGTACATTCTTGTCACCCCAACGGTTTTTGCCCTTCTTTGAAACACTTTCAATCGGGATATTATGTTTATCCTTTAAATCCTTTATTCTTCGAGGCGCTGCTGCAATTCCAAGGGCGTAAAAGCAATCGTTAACGGTAATTGAGCCGTATTTTTCAAGGCAGTAAAGAATTCTATCCCTTTGAAACTTTATTTTCTTCAAATTTTCTTTATCTTCTTGAGTTAAGTTCAAGTGCATTGTTCCCCCCTTCTTAATTTTCTGCCGGTAATGGTTTCATAGTGTGCCATACAAGCTTTCATTGCATTTTGGCATTCTTTATAGTTTGCTTTAAAGTAGTTGTTACTTTCTTTTGCGTTTTGAATAGCTTCGCAAGTGCCGCCAAATGTAGCTGGGATATGGTTTTTCTGTCTTTGCGCCTCCTCTCTTTCAATAAGGCGCATCTTGAGCCAAGTTGAGCTTGGTAAAGTGTTACGTGAGATGTACTTTTCCTTAACACACTCTGCAAGATACATAAAATCCCAATTGTCTGGCACTTCGTTAGACCGTCCTTTAATGTCAAGTTGCTTACTTTCAGGAACCTTGAATTCTTCAAAAAGCCAGCTGACAAAATCATCCCGGATTTTTAGAGACGGAATTTTCTTACCCTGCATTTGATTTTGTCCTCCTTTCCGCTTCTAACTCCTGCTTGAATTGCCGCATACGCACTTCTTTTTCAGAATTAGAAAAAGAAGAAAAAGAACCCCCCCTAGATTTATCACTTTCAGCGAAAGATATAGGGGGGAAATTTTCTTTTTCTTTTCCGTTTCCATTTTCTTTTACGTTTTCATTTACATTTGGGGGTGACTGCTCTTGGAGTACTCCCCGAGTGTTTCCCTCTATTTCAAATATATCCTTGTATTCAGCCTCAATATATCTGAACTTTGATGGCTTATCTATTTTTTGATGTTTGGTGAAATTTTTAATAAGGATATATTCTTCATCATTGTAAAACCCAAAAAGTACGAG
>JAMPCZ010000137.1 GCA_023665935.1 Muribaculaceae bacterium
TTGGTACGGCAAAAAATTCTAAGATTCTGAATAAATTTCAGAATGACAGAATTTTTTGCCGCATTTATATTTTGTAACATTTTTATTTTATTTAGCAATTATATCTTAGTTATATCCTTTATATAGGTAAGGGGAATATAATGAGTTACATGAGTATAATGGGGAATATGAATTTCTGCGCGGGATTGCCGTTTTTCGGTATTCCTTATGGCGGGACGTATTATGGTTTCGGTATGTCATTTAACTCTAACTCTAATTTGAATATTTTTCAGAAAGCTAAATTAAGCGGTCAAAGTTTTTCTTTTAGCTCAAGTCCGAGTGTACAAAATACCGGGGTGACAAATATTTTTACCAATCCGATGAGAAATACTGGCTTTAATTATAGTTATAATAATTCAAATAATATCTTTGGCAGTATAAGTAGGATTGGCTCAGGCGGGAAAACTTCATCCGGTGTAACTTTTGGTAATTTGTTCGGCTCGCGCACTGTAAGACGCTCCACAACAAATAATACGACAGATTATTCAACAAATATTTCGTCAGTAAAAAATATACAATGGTGGAAGGATTTAGGTTATAATCCGCAGCGGGCTCGTCAATTGATGAACTATATGAGGGGACATGCAACAGGATTTAAGGGAAACTGTGTCGGTGTTGTTCGTCAGGCGATTAATAAAGTTTATTACGGCGGGGCGACTCATTACGCGCGTTTTGGAAAGGCTTGTAATGTCGGACGTGACTTTCTGTCAAAGGATAAACATTTCAAAAAAGTTGCGGGGGTAAATTTAGCCAAGATTAATCCAAAGGATATTCCGGAAGGTGTTATTATTATTTATGGTCCGGGGTACAGCCGCAAGCACCCTGAATGCGGTCACGGAGAAATTTCTAACGGAAGTGGCAGAGGGTATTCTGACGGTATTACGCACATCAAAAACTCAGGACGACAAACGATTAAGGAACTTTGGATTCCTGTTTAATCTACTTGCGGCAAAATAACTTGTACATAGCGACAGATTTCAGATATTCAAGTTTTATACCGATGTAGGATTGGTTTTCTTTTAGTGAAAAATAATTCCACCAAAATTTTTCGGGTTCGGCTTTAAGCTTATCAAGCAGTTCCGCCGCTTTCTTGAAGTATTCGGATTTAATTTTGTCGTCGCATTTTGGGTAACGGCTGAGTGCTTTCTGCAGGTTACGGCTGAGGATTTTCTGTTTTAAGCTTTTTGGGGTTTCCTTACTTTCAATAAATTCTTTGATGTAGTTAAAGTTTTCTATAGGAGAAAAATCCGTTTTCTTTTTCTTCCCGGTTAGAGAGTTCCCTCTTTGTTTTCTGTAGATGTATAAATCTTTTTTTAGGATTTCGATTCTTTTTGCAAGCAGAATAATTTGTACGAAAAATAATTGGTCTTCACTGATGCGAATATTTTTAAATTTTAAATTGTTTTCTTCCAGGAAGCTGCGTTTGTAGATTTTGTTCCAGCAAATCGGATGGAATTTGTAAGGGTTGTTTATGTCAAATTTTGCGGGAAAATTTTTTGATGTATATTGACCGATTTTTGTTTTTTTTGATATTGAATAATAAGTTTTCGCGCCAAAAATTATTACATCAGGTTCTGATTTTGTTTTTGAGTTTAAACATTCAAAAAAATCGGGAACAACGAAATCGTCAGAATCAATGTAGCAGATATATTCTCCTTTTGCATACGGATATCCGGTGTTTCTTGCTTCGGCAAGTCCTTTGTTTTCTTGGGTGATTATTTGATAGTTTTGGAATTTATCTTGATATTTTTCTAAAATTTCCAAGCTGTTGTCTGTCGAGCCATCGTTGACGCAAATGATTTCAAAGTCTTTATTTGTTTGTTCTAATAAGCTGTTTAGACATTCTTCCAGGCAGTCTGCAACATTATAAACCGGCAGGATAATTGAAAATTTTATATCACTCATAGATTTCCCCTTTTTCTATTTTTTTCAATTATACACGTTAACTTTTCAAATTAGCAATCCTGTTAATATTTGTAAAATTATTCACCAGAACTAGTTAAAAAGGATTATATTTTTCACCCGTTTGTGGTATATATAAAATGTACATAAATGGATTATATTGAGATATATAATTCAGCAGAATGGAGGAAAAAATGTCAGTAGGACAATTCGTATTTATGTTACACAGTCACCTTCCGTATTACCGAAAAGCGGGAATGTGGCCGTTTGGTGAAGAAAACCTTTATGAATGTATGGCAGAAACATATGTTCCGCTTCTTAATGCTATTTCAGAATTGTATGATGAAGGAATTAAGGCAAAGTTAACTGTCGGTATTACTCCAATTCTTGCTGAACAGTTGAATGATGAGCATTTGAAACACGGGTTTATTGAATATCTGGACTCAAGGATTAAAAGTGTGTCTGAAGATTTGGAAAGATATCCTGATCCTGAGGTTCCGCATTCTCAACACCTGAAATATCTTGCTAAATACTATTTCGACTGGTTTAATAATATCAAAAATTCATTTGTTAATAAGTATGGAATGGATTTGATTTCAGCATTCAAAAAATATCAGGATTTAGGTTGTATTGAAATTACAACATCAGGTGCTACTCACGGATTTTCTCCGCTGTTGGCTACTGATAATAACTTGAATGCTCAATTTAAAGTCGGTTCAGATACTACAAAAAGATTTTTCGGTAAAAAAGCTAAAGGCTGCTGGCTTCCTGAATGTGCATACCGTCAAGGTTATGAATATGTAGGAAAAGACGGTCAAAAGCATTGGCGTCCGGCAGTTGAAGTGACATTACAAAATAATGATATTGAATACTTCTTTACGGAATCACACGTTATTGAAGGTGGTAATTCAATCGGTACACGCCGTGTTGTCGGTATTTACGGTAATATTGAATACATCCCGCTTCCTGATAGAGAACCGACAGGTTATGATACCTATTCTGCTTACTGGCTGCCCGATGCTCAAGTTGCAGTTATGGGCAGAAATGACAGAGCCGGTTATCAGGTTTGGTCTGCTGCAGACGGATATCCGGGTGATGGCGAGTTTAGAGAATTCCACAAAAAAGATGATAAATCAGGTATGAATTACTGGAGAATCACATCATCAAAGACCGATTTAGGTGATAAGATGTTATATGACCCGGTTCTTGCATTAAACAAAATCAATGAAAATTCGGACCACTATACAACAATGCTTTACCACTTGTTGAATGATTATAAAAATTCGCATAACGGTAAAGAAGGTTTGATAATGGTATCTTTTGATACAGAGCTTTTTGGTCACTGGTGGTTTGAAGGTATTGAGTTCATTAAACAGGTTATTAAAAAGTTCAATGACTATGTTCCGCAGGTTGAGAGAATGACAGCGGGTGAATACCTGCACGCTCATCCACCTACGGAAGCTATCCAAATCCCTGAATCCTCTTGGGGGCAAGGCGGACACTTCTATGTTTGGAATAACCATCTGACAGAATGGATGTGGCCGATTATTCACTCTTGTGAAAAAAGAATAACTGCTATTGCAGACAAGTACCAAGAAATTCCGCAGGATAAACTTTTACATAGAGCATTGAATCAATTGGCAAGAGAAAATCTGCTATTGCAAAGTTCTGATTGGCCGTTCCTGATTACAACTTGGCAGGCTAAAGATTATGCGACAGACAGGTTTAGAGAACACGTTGACAGATTTGAACTTATTGCTGATATGATTGAAAGCGGTAATATCAATGAATCAGAATTATCAAAAATTGAAAGTATTGATAATTGTTTCTCTGAAATTGATTATCGCGTGTATGTTTCAATTGAAGAAGGTGTAATTCCTCAACAATCAAAGAAACTTGCACCTTTATATAAAGATTAATTTGTCATTCCGAGGTGTTAACTGAGGAATCTCATAAAATAAATTTTACAATTCATGTTATAAGCCTTGGTGAAAGCTGAGGCTTTTTATTTTGAGGCCAATATGTAATTTGATACTTCGCAGCCCGGAATGATATTACGAATGCCCTTTGTCATTCTGAGGGCTTTAGCCCGAAAGAATCCAGCTTATAGTATAAAAAGTTGGATTGCTTCAGTCGTAAACTCCTTCGCAATGACGGTATATTAATCCCCGCCCCTTGAGGGAGGGGAAGTGAAGGGGAGGGGGTCACCCTTGACAAATTCTGTGACAAATTGAGTGAGCCTGTATGCGTAGCT
>JAMPCZ010000138.1 GCA_023665935.1 Muribaculaceae bacterium
TTACATTTACCCCTGCAAATATAGGAAAGACAAGCCTTAAAAGGTTACCCCCCCCCGATTTCCTTGATATGACTGCGTTTTAGCATATTTTCCTCCTTATATTTTTCTCAATAATATCACTTATTCTCAGTTTTTGCAAATTAATAACAATAATTACCCAAACTTTATTTTATATAAAAACCGGTTAAAAACCCGAACCTATAAAGTTTTAACCCCTCAAATTTTACCAATTTTCCATCATTGCATACAACCGTAATTGAACGATTCTTCTTATCGCGGGCGATAATTGTTCCCGGTTCAGCCTTTACATATTCATCCAAAATCTTGACTCGATAAGGATTTACTACAAAAAACTTCCCATTGAAGGAAACATAACATGGTAAAAACGGATGCAGAGCTTTCACCGTGCGATAAACTTCATCAGATGTCTGCGCACAACAGTCTAACATTCGCTCATCACCTGAAATATTCGGGAAATATGTTGCATATTTTTCACTTTGCGCAATAGGCAAAATTATATTCCCATTTAAACTTGTAACAAATTCCGCAACCGAATCTCGAGCGGCAAGAACTGTACGTTCCCGAAGCTCCTTTGAGGTATCTTCAGGCAAAATCTCAACTTTTTTCTGTAGCAAAATAGCTCCGGTATCATAATTTTCATCCATCAAATGCAAAGTCACCCCTGAAAACTTTTCACCATGCATAATCGTTTGCATATACGGATTAGGACCTCTGTATTTTGGCAAAAGAGAAGGATGAACATTAACCGTGCCGACAGTCGGAATAGAAAAAGTTTCTTTTTTCAACCGCTCCTTCCAGGTACCGACAATAATTAAATCCACATTCAAAGCAATCATTAATCGCCTAAATTTTTCTGAATTTGCAAATTTAACTTTGATTTCAGACAAATTTAGCTGACGAATCAATGTTAATTCTTTTGACGGATTAAACGTATCCTCTAAAAAAAGTTTGAAAGGGTTGACCGAAGTTTGTTCATAACGTAAAACCCCAACAATATCAGCCCCGGAATCCTTAACCCCGAGGATAATATTTGCAAGCATCAAACCCTTACCTAAAATAACAACTTTCATAGCATTATTATAAAATAAAAATACATATAAAAAAGCGTCGGCGGTAGAAAATCTACCGCCGACGCTTTAAAACTTATCTGAACTTAAACTTCTTCTGCGGCTTCTGCGCGTTCAGCAGCTAATTGCTGTCTAACATCTTTTTGAGCTTCTTTTAGTTCTGCAAAGGTGTCCATAGTCACTCTATTTTTTGTTGATAAGTGGTTAAATAGATGACCAAACTGAGCAGCAATCAACACCATAGGCGCGTACTTAGCCATAGTTTTGGTTGCTGATTTAATTGGTGACGGAACCTTCGCCAACATAGATGAAAGGTTTTTAAACATTGGTTTTGAGTCAACACGGCAAAGCAATCCATCAACAGTTTCATATGCAGACTGATGAAGTTTACTTATTGGTTTAAATCTAAGAAGCTTAGGTACACCGTTTACCAAAGCAGAACCACCCAAACTCAAACCGGCAACAATAGTACCAAAAGAACCCAGCATAGCTAAGCCAGGATTATTTTTCTTGAACTCGCGAACTTTTGCGCTGTGATTTTCAACTGCACGCAGACCTGCAGATATAGCAGAGATACCTAACAGAGTTGCAGTCCACATACCGGCACCTGAAGCAAAGTTTGCAATTCTAGCTCCCCACGGAGCTACATGAGCACCAACTCTTGCGGCTTCAGCGAAACCACCAACAACCGGTAAGCTATACCACAATGCATTATTTATCCTTCTATGTTTCTTATCATTTACCTTTTCAGAAGCTAACGCACGAGATAACACACCCAATTGTCTGTCATCAAAACTTGCAAACTGTTCAGGAGTTATAACTACCTGTTTTTGAGCTTTTTTCTTACCTTTACCTTCGAATGCTATCGAAACCGGACTAACTTGCATATATACACCTATCCTTTCACTCTTTGATTATACACATATGAAAGCGGAAAGTAAAATTTTTTGCGCAAATTATAACATATGTAAAGAAAGATTTACAATAAAAATTGTTTTCTATATTATAAAAGAATGAAGAAATTTAATATTCACACAATGGGCTGTAAAGCTAACCAATTTGAAAGTTCCATAATAGAAGAAAATCTCCTGGCAAAAGGATTTGAAAAAGTTAAAAATATAAATGAAGCAGATATATATATCCTGAATTCCTGCTCAGTAACTCATAAAAGCGACAACGAAGCACTTTATCTCTTACGTGCGGCAAAACATAAAAATCCCAATATTATTAACGTAGTCACAGGATGTTTTGCGCAAATTGCCAAAGAGGATTTGTTAAAACACGACTTTATTGATTTGGTTATCGGGAACGATGAAAAGCTCCACTTGTATGACTATCTGAACCAAAAAGAAAAAATCCACGCAAAAGATATCTTGCAGCAAACAGAATTCAATAAGGTGGAACTCGTTGATACGACAAAAACAAGAGCCAGCCTTAAAATCCAAGACGGATGTGACAACAGATGCACATATTGTATCATTTGGAAGGCTCGCGGAAAAAGCCGAAGCGCGGATATTGCGTTTATATTGGATCAGATTAATAACTTCGCGGATAAAGGGTTCAAAGAGGTCATGCTTACAGGAATCCATATCGGTCAATGGGGCAAAGACTTTGGACTAACACTTTTAGACCTCTTGAAAGAAATTGAAACAAAAACCAAAATAGAACGATTCCGTTTAGGCTCATTGAACCCGACAGAAATCACCGAGGAGATGCTTGAGTTTTTAAAAACTTCGACTAAATTCTGCCCGCATTTTCACCTGTCTTTGCAATCTGCAAACGATAAAACTTTACGTTCCATGAACAGATTTTACAAAACTGAAGACTACTTGACACAAATTGAGCAAATTAATAACACATTTGAACTGCCATTTTTAGGAAGCGATATAATTGCAGGATTTGCAGGAGAAACCGAAGAGGATTTTGAAGTTACGCGCCAAAACCTTGAGGATTCAGGAATAACCCAGATTCACACCTTCCCGTACTCTAAACGCTCAGGAACCATTGGAGAAAGCCTGCCCGACCAGGTTACAGAAGAAGAAAAAAACCGCAGAGCAACAATTATCAAAGAGATTTCAAAACAAAAACTCGAAGAATTCATCACTAAAAACATCGGCAGAACTGTTGAAGTTTTGATAGAAAAACACCGAGCAAAAAATACCGACAACCTGAAAGGTATGACAAGAAATTATCTCACTGTTCAGATAGATTCACCGCGGGAAGACCTATTCAATACTCTGCAACTGATAAAAATTACAAAGTTCGAAAACGGTATTCTATTTGGCGAACTAAAATAAATTATTTACAGCTATGCGTACCGTTTTCATACAACTCTTTCGGACAATGCAGGTAATCCATGTTTTTATATTCTAAAACCCAATGTGTGCAAGTTGAATAATTTTGACTTACAGAGTTTTGAATAAATTTACCTAAACAGGTGTCATCACGTTGTTTTATGACATCAGGACGTTGCTGCTGCGAAACAGGATGAACAGGATAAGTAGAAATAACAACTTCGTTGCCGGTTCCCCATTCATCATACTTGTCGCTAAGCGTAAAAGCAAAAGCATCTTTACCCAAAACATTTGGATTACTATATCCGTTTATATCTACGTAAATGTAAGCATAAGCCCCGCCAAATCTACCCCAAATTAAAGTTGGTTCAATGCTTTGTCCGACGCCCCACAACGTACCGTCAGCAAGCATTCCGCCATAAACCCCTCCTAATGTAAAACCCGAATTCAAACCTAAACCATTTTTATAAGCGTACCCTGATTTATTTGGATATAAATCGCGCTTACAGAAATAATTTGGAGTATAACCACAATCAGTTTTGGCATTCATATATTTTGATAATCTATCATAAAATAATTTCCCATATTTACCATCATCAGAAACCTCAGAAAACCACGAAATCATTTCACCATACTCAGATTCCGCCATACGCTGAGCATTCATTAAAGTTGCA
The DNA here is from genome assembly GCA_023665935.1 of Muribaculaceae bacterium. Lineage (GTDB taxonomy): Bacteria > Cyanobacteriota > Vampirovibrionia > Gastranaerophilales > Gastranaerophilaceae > Zag111. The sequence goes on from JAMPCZ010000138.1 coordinate 4,057, forward strand.
TAAAATTTACTCAGCTTAATAATTGTTTGACGTTCTTGGTATTTCATTATCGGATTCGGAATCGTCATCGCCGCCACTACGCCGATTATACCCAGGGTGATTAAGACTTCTG
>JAMPCZ010000139.1 GCA_023665935.1 Muribaculaceae bacterium
AATATGACCTGATTTTATTAGATGTTATGATGCCAAAGATGAACGGATTTGAAGTCTGTAAAAATATTCGACAGGCAAAAATTAATGTTCCGATTCTCATGCTCACCGCAAAAGGTACAATTGGTGATAAAACCAGTGGTTTTGACAGCGGAGCTGATGATTATCTTGTTAAACCTTTTGATATTCAGGAAGTTTTACTCAGAATCCGTGTACTTTTAAGACGCACACAGCCACAAGTAGAAACTCTCGGATCCACAGAAATTCTGGAAGCCGGTGAAATCGAAATTTTCCCTGACACATTAGAAGCTGTTATTCTAAATAAAAAGGTTAAGCTTACCCCAACCGAATTTGAAATCTTATACTGCTTAATACAGCATTTTAATAAGGCTGTCACTCTTGCAACTCTTTTAGAAGAAGTCTGGGGATATGATAGAGACGAAGATGTTAGAATGCTAAGAGTTCATGTAGGAGGATTACGAAACAAAATTGAACCGGATACAAAAAACCCGAAATACTTACACACCGTAACAAATGTCGGTTACAAATTAACTCCGTTTGGAGAATAGTTTATGTCACAATTTTTTAGCAAACGAAGATTAAAAATAGCGGAACAGATTATTATCGTAATCTTTTTTGCTGTAATCATTCCGATGACAATCAGCGGATTTGTAATCAGCAATGTTAACCAGCAGTCCAACCGTGCACAGCTTCGGGAAGCCGCTGTTATGATTGCTAATATTATATCAGAAGAGGTTGATGTTTTCCAAAACTCTATCGACAATGAGTTGGCACAAATCAGTACCACTCTTGAATATTATAATTCCCCAGAGTTAGCTGAAGAATATTTAAACACCATCATCAAAAACATGGCTTTTTATAAAAAGCTTGAAATAGTTTCTCCAATAGAACTAAAAAAATTCGATGAGTACGAAAATAATAATGATTATGCAGTTTTTAGCAAAGAACTAAAAAACGGCAAGTTTTTAGTTGCTATTTTAGATTTAAAAAATTTAAAACAAAATCTTTTCAAAACTCTTGAACAGGACAAAAGACAAATATATGTTTTATCAAATCAGGATAATAAACTTCTTGCCTCTGTTAATTATGAAGAAGATATTTTTAGAAGCAGTCTTGAACAACTCCCAACAAGCCTTGAAAAAGATAAAACAATAGTTTATGGAGATATTAAAAACCAACCACTTGCGTATCATAAAAAAACAAACCCTGATGTTACCATTATCGTAAATACAACAGAAGATGTTACAAAACATACTATTGATTATAACCGTGATAAAATTCTGCTTTCAATTTTAATTACAGTTCTTGCAGTATTCTTTGTAGTCGGACTTTATACTTCTTATTTGTATATCAATATTCGCCAGTTATTTAAAGCTATTATTGCTATTTCTAAAGGTAATTATGAACGCAGAATCCGGCTTTTAACAAATATTTTCACACCATTTGAAATTGTTTTTCTTGGGAATGAATTTAATAGAATGGTAAGCCAAATTCACAAATCTTATATCCAATTAAAAAAGAAAAACAAAGAATTAAAACAATTAAACGAATTCCGTTCTAACATGATTGACACAGTAAGTCACGAATTCAGAACTCCGCTTACGAGCATCCAAGGTTATACTTCAAGACTGCTAAGGCAAGATATTGAAATTAATGAAGAAACAAAACAAAAATCTCTAAAAGTTATTAAAAAACAAGCAGAGAGATTAAAAAGAATGATAGAAGATATTCTAGTCATTCCTGATATCGAAGGTTCAAGATTAAATTTTGAACTCAAACCTGTAACTATAAGTTCTGTTATTGAAACATCTGTAATGCTTGTTAAAAATGATGCTCAAAAAGAAATAATAAATAATATTAGAGACTGCGATACAGAAGTAATTGCAGATAATGACAGATTGGAACAGGTTTTTGTTAACTTAATAGAAAATGCCATTAAATATTCTAAAGAAAACTCACCAATTACATTGGATTATGAACTTAGAGAAAACAGGCTTGTTGTTAGTGTTAAAAACGATTATGACATAATTCCTCGAGAAAAATTAAAAACATTGTTCGACAAATTCACAAGAATAGATGACTCTACAACCCGTACCACAAGAGGAACCGGTTTGGGCTTATTCATTGTTAAAGGGCTGGTAGAATCAATGGGGGGAGAAATTCGCTTATACTCTAACGAAGAATGCGGATTTTGTGTAAAAGTTTATTTACCTACAGCAGTAAGAGAAGAGGTTTATGAATAATGCAAAGATTGCCTGAACACTTGAAACGACCTATTATTGATACAGAAAAAACAAAAACTGTAAGAAGAATTTTAAGAACAAAATGTCTAAATACAGTTTGTGAAGGAGCCAGATGCCCAAACAAAAGCGAATGTTATTCCCACAATACAGCAACATTTCTTATTATGGGGCAGGTTTGTACACGAAATTGCCGTTATTGTAACATTTCTCCCGCAAGACCTGAACCTCTCGACACCATGGAACCTGAACATATTGCAGAAGCTGTCAAAGAACTAGAGTTAAAATATGCAGTTATAACTTCTGTAACAAGAGACGACTTACCTGATGGCGGAGCAGAACATTTTGCAAAATGTATTTATGAAATAAGAAAAATTTGTGATGCGAAAATAGAAATCCTAACACCTGATTTCAAGGGTAAAAAAGAATCCTTAGATATTATTATCAAAGCACATCCGGAAGTTTTTAATCATAATATTGAAACAGTAAAATCTCTATTCCCAACCGCACGCCCTCAGGGAAATTATGATCAATCTTTAAAAGTTTTAAGATATATAAAAGAAAATTCTAATATTATCACTAAATCCGGCTTAATGGTCGGCTTAGGCGAAGAGGCAAATGAAATTGAAGAGACTCTTATTAATTTAAAAAATGCCGGAGTTGACATTGTTACAATAGGTCAATACATCCAACCTTCAAAAGCACACTTAGATGTGGTAAAATATTATACATTAGAAGAGTTTGAAGAGTTAAGAGAACTTGCGCGCAAGGTGGGTATCAAGAGCTACCAAATCGACCCGCTGGTTAGAAGTTCATATAAAGCAGCTGCAAGCTGGCAAGAATCAATGTAACCAATTGTAAATATATTGTTCAAGCTTGAAATTTATACTCTCCATATAACTTAATTAAAATATATAGAGAGTATAAAACTATGCCAGAAGAAGAATTAGAAGAGAATTTGAGCGAAGAAACACAAGGTGGTGAAACCACTCCAGAGCTCCCTGTCATAACAGTTAATACACCGATAGGACTGTCTCTATCAGGAACAATTAATCCAAGCAACAAAACTATAGATAGTGCTGCATCCCTGACAACAGGTAGTACTGCCATCTCGCTTAAAACTACAACAAGTTTTGCGGACAATCAGCTCTCACTAGACGCAATTGGTGTAAATGCATCACAAGGAATAGATTTTCAAGGCAGCGGACATTTAGACCTCTCAGCAAATATGATGCACAACGGAGACTCAAATACAGCAGGATTAACAAGTGCGTATTCAGGAACTGTGGGTTCTGTTTCCATAGAAGGCAATGGTTCTGTAACAGTTGGCGGAGAGAACGGAACGGAGCACAATGTAGATGTAACCTTATCTGATACTATTTTAGGGATTGACTCAAGTGTTGTTTTGCACAGCGACAGTCAAGACTCTTCTATAACAATTACCGGCAAAAAAGCATTACTAAATCCTGATAATTTAGATGGACATGATGACTACCAAGACAGAAAAGAAGAGCTGCAAGAGAGCGGCGACCACTTCAGCTTTAGTTCAAAAGTTGGTTATTCTAACGAACAAGAATCGTTCTACACCAACAACTCACTAATGTATAGAGTAGA
>JAMPCZ010000013.1 GCA_023665935.1 Muribaculaceae bacterium
AGAAGAAAATAATATCAAAACCGGTTACAAGAGTTGTTGTAGGGTAGAATTTTTTATAATCATCGGTTTCGGCATTCGGGAATCCCATTGTGCTGAACGGCCACAAACCTGAGGAGAACCAAGTATCAAGACAATCAGATTCTTGTACGTAATTTTCAGGATCCGGATTTTCTTTTGCTACAACCATTTCGCCTGTAACCTTATGGTAATAAGCTGGAATTTGATGTCCCCACCAAATTTGACGGGAAATACACCAATCGCGGATGTTTTCCATCCAGCCCAAATAATTCTTTTCCCAACGCTCAGGAATGAATTTAATTCTACCGTTTTTAACCGCCTTAATTGCTTCTTCTGCAAGAGGTTTCATTTTTACAAACCATTGTTCTGAAAGCAGCGGTTCAATAGTTGTTCCGCAGCGTTGGCATTTACCGACATTGTGCTCGTGGTCTTTAACTCTTAAAAGAGAATGATTATCTTCAAGCATTTTCACAATTTGCTTACGAGCTTCGTAACGGTCAAGTCCGTGTAAATTAGAAGGAACTTCGCCGCAAGACTTCATACAGCCTTTTTCGTCAATTACCCAAATCGGGCTGAAATTATGACGTTTTCCAACTTCAAAATCGTTAGGGTCGTGCGCCGGAGTAATTTTTACTGCACCTGTACCAAAAGATTTATCTACGTATTCATCGGCAATGATAGGAATTTCTCTGCCGGTTAACGGAATTACAACGGTTTTACCGATAAGTTCAGAATATTTATGATCAGACGGGTGAACAGCTATTGCAACATCACCGAAAATAGTTTCAGGACGGGTAGTTGCAACAATAATCGCACCTGATTCACCTTTCAGCGGATAAGAAATTTCCCACAAATGACCTTGTTCTGTTTCATATTCGGTTTCAACATCAGAAATCGCAGACTGACATCTCGGACACCAGTTAACAATATAAGCACCTTTGTAAATCAAGCCTTTGTTGTATAAAGTTACAAAAACTTCCTTAACCGCTTCTGAGCAGCCTTCGTCAAAAGTAAATCTTTCTCTTGAACGGTCAAATGAGGCACCTAAACGTTTCATTTGGTCAAGAATTGCACCTTTGTGCTTGTTTGTCCATTCCCAGGTCTTTTCCAGGAATTTTTCTCTGCCTAAATCGTGACGAGTTAACCCTTCTTTTGCTAATTGTTTTTCTACAACGTTTTGAGTTGCCAAACCTGCGTGATCCGTACCCGGAACCCATAATGTTTCATATCCGCTCATCCGATGATATCTGACAAGAATATCCTGCAAGGTTTCATCCAAAGCATGCCCCATATGCAGCACACCCGTAACATTCGGCGGCGGAATAACTATAGAATAAGGTTTTTTAGGCGATTTTGCATCAGCCTTAAAGAACTCATTTTCTTCCCAAAATTTGTAAATACTTTCTTCAGTTTCCGCAGCATTATAAACTGTAGGTAAATCTTCAATCTTAGTTACTGACATTTCTGTTATCCTCATAATCTAAACTATATAACAAAAGAATAACACAAAAATTTTACACATATCAGTAATGTTACAAAAAATATCTGTTATTGAAAATGAAAGCAAAATATGATATAATTGGAGAATAGAGATAGCCTATCTTGATGGAGTCTGAGTATGAGGATTATAAATAAGTTACGCGGGTATTCCCTGGCGGAAATCATGACGGTATTATTGGTTTTAACCGTAATGCTTGCCGGTTTTGCACCTTTATTGACAAAAAGAAGAGTGACGGCAAAAAATACAGATGCCCCTTGGGATTTTTTAGACAGACACGCAACATATTCTGCAACAACAAACCCTAAAAGCCATTCCGACAGAAACCAAATGTTCTTTGGACTGACTCCGTCAACCGGGGATGACGTTGCGGATATATATAAACCCCTTGCAAAGCTTGTAATCCGTTCAGGTCCTGTTACTGGAAACAAAGTTCAAAGACAAATTCAATTCCGTTACGGGTTACAAACTCCGACAAACAGAACAACCGATAGCGGAAGTTTTGCCGGAACATGGCTTATGGATAACAACAAAAACAACCTCTTGGGTGGCACATACGGCTCTATCAATCTCAGCATAGGTTCAGCAAGCCGAAATACAGCTATCGGATACGACTCACTCTCAAGTATATCAACAGCAAGCGGTAATACCGCCGTTGGTTACCGAGCATTAAACGGAGTTTCAACAACAAGAAACAACACCTCAATTGGTGCTTATGCAGGTCAAACCACAACAGGAGAACAGAATGTCTACGTAGGATACGGAGCGGGAAGTTCAAACAGAGGTTCAAAAAACGTAATTGTAGGCTACAAAGCAGGAAGCGGCAGCGGCTCAGCATACAACAATACTTATATCGGAGCATATGCAGGTCAAAACTCCGAAAACTCATATAACAATGTTGCGGTTGGAGTCAATGCACTGCAAAAAATCACCTCAGGTCATGACAACATCGCCTTGGGTTACGGTGCGTTATCCAATCTTCAAACAGGTTCTAATAACGTAGCTGTAGGTTACAACGCATGTAAAAATGTTACAGGCTCAAACAAAACTTGTATAGGCGCAAACTCAGGTCCGGGTCCGCGAGATAGCGATTGTTCAACACCAACAAATAGTTTTGATAAAAAAAGATGTGACTCGAGAACGCAATTACAACGAGGCATCGGCAACTTTATAAGCCCTGCATCTGATTCTGTACAAAGAACCTACATTGGCGGAATACCTTACAACTTCGGCGGAGATGCGGTTTTAGAAATCCACAACCCTGCAGCCGGGATCTCTGATAGAAACGGTATCAGAAAATTTATCAACGACAATATTTCTAAAGCCCCTGCGGCAAACACTACAACTGTTATTAACGGAAATTTAATTGTCAGAGGTAAAACATTCTTCACCTCAGGCTCAAATTTATATTATATGCACGAACTGACATCAGCAGGACATCTGTTCGGCTCTACATCCAGCGATAAATGTGCAGCAAACGTTACCACCTACAGTTTAACAGGCACCAGCTGCAGCAATGTATTTTCACCGTTAAAAACATCTGACAGAAGACTTAAAAATGTAGGACTAAAAAACAACTCAGGATTGGATAAATTATCTCAGCTAAAGGTTTATAACTATACATTCAAAAACGATCCGGACAAAACACCTCAAGTCGGGGTTATAGCGCAGGATTTACAAAAAGTCTTCCCGAATTCCGTTTACGAGGATAAAAGCGGATTCCTGAAAATTAAATGGGATGAAATGTTATTTGCGACAATCAATGCGGTAAAAGAATTGGATCAAAAAATTGTTTCACTGGTAAAAAGAACCTTCAAAATTGAATCCCAGCTTGCAAAACTTGAAAAAGAAAATGTGCTGCTAAAATCGCAGGTAGACAAACTTTCAAACAAAGTTAACAAACTAAAAGCTCAGTAGAATTATTGAAATAATAAAAAAAGGAGCGGGAAGCAAATGCTTCCCGCTCCTTTTTTATTAACTTTTATTACCGCAAAATTTGATTAATAAAAGCATTTGAATTACACTATTTATCAAAATGGAGTGCCGGGTTGGAATTAAAAAACTTACCGGCGGTGAAAATAAATTAAGGAGAAAAAGAAATGACACCTAAAAAATTTTTGTTCACTTCTGAATCAGTAACAGAAGGACACCCCGACAAGGTTTGCGACCAAATTTCGGACGCAATTTTGGATGAATTTTTAACAAAAGACAGACAATCAAGGGTTGCTGCAGAAACAACTGTAACAACAGGAATGGCACTTGTTTGCGGTGAAATCACTGCAGACTGCTATGTTGATATCCCGCAAGTTGTTAGAAATACTATTAAAAATATCGGTTACATCGGTTCAAATGCCGGCGGATTTGATGCTGACACCTGCGCTGTATTAACAAGTATTGACGAACAGTCAACAGATATTGGAAACGGAGTTAACAAAGCTCTTGAAACCAGGAGCGAAAACGCTGATACATCAAGCGTTGAAACCGAAGAAATCGGTGCCGGCGACCAAGGTATAATGTTTGGTTATGCTTGTAACGAAACACCTGAACTTATGCCGCTGCCAATCAGCCTTGCACATAAACTTTCTTACAGATTAGCTCAAGTAAGAAAACAAGGTTTGGTTAACTATTTAAGGCCGGACGGAAAATCTCAGGTTACTGTTGAATACGTTGACGGAAAACCTGCCAGAATCCACACTGTGCTCTTATCTACTCAACATAATCCGACTATCAATGGCGAAAGCGATAACCAAAAAGTTCAAGATATTATCAAACACGATTTGAAAAAATTGGTTATTGATTACGTTTTTGAAAACGAAGAAATCGGATTAGATGAAAACACAATCATTCTGATAAATCCGTCAGGAAGATTTGTAATCGGCGGACCTCAAGGCGATTCAGGTCTGACAGGAAGAAAAATCATCGTTGATACATACGGCGGTTACTCAAGACACGGCGGCGGCGCTTTCTCCGGAAAAGATCCTACAAAAGTGGACAGATCAGCAGCTTATGCTTCACGTTATGTTGCCAAAAACATAGTAGCAGCAGGCTTGGCTGAAAAATGCGAAATCGAATTAGCTTACGCTATTGGTGTTGCAGAACCTCTATCAATTATGGTTGACTCTTTCGGTACAGGTAAAATATCTGATGATGAAATCTCATCACTTGTTTACAAAAACTTTGACCTTAGACCGGCTGCAATTATTAATAAATTTGATTTAAGAAACTTACCTGCTAAAAACGGCGGTAAATTCTATCAATTACTTGCTGCATACGGACATATGGGTCGTACAGATATTAACGTACCTTGGGAAGCTACAGACAAAGCTGAAATGTTAAAATCTCAAGCTTTATCTTTGACTTCTTGCGTGTAAGTAGTTTATAAAGAACCTTGAAAAGACATTAAAAAACGACCTGAATTGTGTCATCTGAACTCGTTTCAGAATCTTACGATTCGGGTCGTTTTTTAACAATTTCGAAATAAAACGATAGCTTGTCACCTGAACTCATTTCCTATCGTTTTTTCAATATTGATTTAATGCTTTTTAGTTTCTAAAACCGTCAACTCGGCTTCCAGTTTATCCAGCTTAGCATTCAGTTCCTGATTATCTTTTTTCAATGCCGCTACGCGAGATTTGTAATCACCGATATTTGAAGCAAGTTTTTCAATACGAGAATTCAAATCTTTAACCGAATTTATAACCGCATATAACATTTCATCCCAACGGATTTGGTAGTAACCGTTTTCATCTTTAGTTACCGCATTAGGGAAAACTCGTTTCAAATCTTGTGCCATAACACCAACTTGAGGAGTCTTGTTCGCATCATTTATAAATGTAAAGTTATAAATACTTAAACGTTTCAATTCAGGCAAACCTGCGGTAAACTTTTCGCCAATATTTTTCAAACGGGCATCGGAAGTTTTCACTCCCCCTTTACCCACTCTTTCTTCAGAAGCACCATCTGTCAAATTCGGACAGCATGAAGAATAAAGATAAACATCTTTACCAAAATATCTTTCATGAGCTTTTTTATCAGAACCTCTCAAGTGTGCTAACGGAAAATCCGTACCCAACGCTGCGTGTGAACCTCTTTCTACTCCTGCAGATTTATTACCCAGATAATAATCAAAGCTATTTTTTGAATTCTTAGCTTTCCACTCAGAATTACGCTCCAATTGGACAGTTCCTTCCGTTGCTTGATCTTTATATGAAAAACCCATCGGATGATTTTGGTACACATCAGTTTCTTTTCCTCCGGCGCAGATTGAACCGTCACCGTCACCATCGTCGCCATTAGTTATCCATCCGGTAGAAGGGCTCAACCAGTCATATGAAGTACTGCAGCCTTTTACAGATGATCCAATCCAAGTGGTATAATTAGTATTATAACTGGTCGTATCTGAGGTACCGCCAATAGTACAAATACAATTCTGTCTTAAATCATCATAATCGTGTAACTGACATCTTCTACGATTACATCTTGCAAATGATCTATTTTCACGCCTTGCTCCGTCAAAACCCATAAAGCCGTTTGCTGTACCGGTGCTAAGCAAACGATACGCAACCAAACCTTTAGGCAAATATTTCGGATTTGCCTGATATGTAGAATAGTCAAACGTTGCAGGACGCCAAATAACAGTTTCAAAATAAGACTGTCCGCGCACAATCAAATTACCGTTGATAACAACAGAGGAATACCCCAATCCTTGAATTGGCAAAGTATTATAAGAAGTATCTTTTTTATTAATATTGTGAACTTCTAAAACCGCCCCCGGACCTTTACCTGTATCCAAACTTGAACTGCTGCCGACAACAGAGTTTCTAGGCAGCGAACCTATGAATACTCTTTCATATTCATTGCTGCCGGTGCTTTCATAAAGTCTTTTATCAGGATAATAATCTACCAAATTCTTACTATCCTTTTGAGTCATTGAACCTGAGAAAGCTCCGACGAAAGTTTTATAAGAACCGTCAGTCATAAAATCGCCGGCATTATATCCCACAGCAGTGTTATAAGAACCGGTAGAAAGGTTTTTAAAAGTCGAACCGCCGATTGATGTATTATAATAACCCGTAGTAAGAGAGTTTAATGCACCATACCCCACAGCCGTGTTACCATAACCGGTTGTAATATTATCAGAATAACCACCAACCAACGTATTATAAGAAGCCTTATTAAAATCTTTGTAAGGAGCAGTCTCCGCCTCAGAATCAAGAACAACCGGGGTTCCGATTATAGTATTATACTCACCCCTTGTGACTTGATACCCTGCACGAGGACCAACAAACGTATTACCAATTTTACCGCTCTCAAGATTATATCCTGCAACGAAGCCGACAGCAGTATTAGCCTTACCCGTTGTAATATTCGACAGTGCAGAATAACCAATTGCGGTATTATCCTGACCTGAAGTTAATGCAGTTAAAGCTCCACGACCAAACGCCGTATTGCGCCGGGCATTTGTCGAACCTGATTCGGAATCATCAGTTTTGACAGAAAAATAATTACCGCCGACCAACATATTGCCACGCCCTGCAAACAAAGTACCTAACAAATCACCATTAGCCGAATTTCCGGCTCTAAACTGCATTTGCCCCTGAGTATTACCGTTTTTTAATTCGTTTGCTGAACGAATAACAAGTTTTGAATATAAATTACTTGACCCCGTTGCAACATCCAAAGCTTTCTTTGCCGGCACACCTATGAATGCTTGAGCAGTGTAGCTTTTATTTGATACATCAAAGTACGCATCATTTGAATCATCCGATTGAACGTAAGTCCAAACATCATCAAAAGATACATTGCGCTCTCTTTTTGTCATAATAGGTGCAAATGCCGCCATCAACACAGCAAGCGTCAGCATCAATATCATAACTTCCGCCAATGTAAAAGCTTTATATTTATTTATATATTTCATACTTGAGTACTCCATCATTACTTATCAAGCTCATCCGCCCTTTTATTCAAAGAGTCAATTCTTTTTTGTATAGATTTATGCGATTTAGAAAGCTTTGTAGTATCACCTTCCAAAGATGTCACATCCTCAGCCAGTGCGGTTAATTTACTATTCAAAGCTTTTATTGAATTGATTGTTACATAGAAAATCTCATCATTTCTGATTTGTAAAAATCCTTTACCGTCTGTAGAAACAGAATTCGGAAGATATTTTTCCAAATCCTGAGCTATTACACCAACTTGAGGGGTGTTGTTTTTATCAGCCTTATATGAGAAATTATAAGGCATTATCAATAACAATTTTTCAATTGCATCAGTATTTTCGGAAATATTTTCTTTCAATCGGATATCTGAGAATAAATCAGGACATGCACCTTTACTGCCCGCATAATAAATAGATGCACTATCCTTATAAGAAGCATCCGGATAATTTTCATTCGCAGCTGCATGACACGTAGGAGAAATTCCAGGATTCTTACCCGCAGAATCAGCACCAAAGTAATAATTCATTGCGGAAAAAGACAACGGATCCCTTGCCCTGTCATAACCTTTACCGCCGAAAGTTGAACCGATAAGTCCGCCTGTAGTACCACCCCAAAGTGTAGCATAAGCAAGAGCTAATGCTGTTGTTGCCCCCATAGAAATAAATCCGCCTACAGTAGCCGCAATACCAATGAGAGCTCCGATAATACCCTTCCAAGGGCTGCAGGATGAAGAGTGCCAGTGTCTGCGGTGGAACCATTTTGTACAACATTCGTCACGCCCTTTTTCTGTTCCGTTTTTTCTGTCCGTAACAACAGAAGCTGAATGTGTACTTAATTTTCCGTCTTTATTAATAAAATATGTATTACCTCTGACAACAAGGTTTGAATTCATTACAACAGTAGGACCCAAGTTTGTTGCGGTACGGGAAGAACCTGAGCCGGTTGAAGAAAAGTTGTGAACCTCAAGCACAGAACGTCCGCCAAACCCGTTTGGGAAACCTCCAAGATAAATATGTTCGCCTTTTGTATCAAAATCCTTAGTTCCGCCTGCAGATAAACTGGTATCACTACCGTGAGAACCGCTGCTTGCCGCTCCTGAATAATAACCGATACATGTACTAAAATGTTCATCAGATAAAGCCGATGATTTTACGGAAGAACATGAACCTTTACCCAAAGCCGTTAAGTTGCGTTGAGTATTAGCACCGCCAACATAGGCATCCTGCCCGATAATTGTATTATTTTGTGAATTTTTGGTTGCATATATTGAACCTAAGATTACGTTATCACTTGACCTGTCTTCAAACCAAACAGATGCGGTGTTAAATCCGGCAAGAACATTTCTTGACCCTGATGAACTTTCAGAGTTTAACACATTCGCACCCAGCCCGACATTATCCTTCAATACCCCTTTTAGAGAAGATCTGCCGGTATTCGCACCAACAAAAGTATTATTACCTCCACTTGAAGGATCATATAAGTATTGAGCTGAATTTACACCAACAGCTACATTATGATAAGCTCCAGGGGAACCTGACAATGCTCGCATACCTACAGCAACATTTTGCGTCGAACCTGATTGCGACTTAAAAACTTCCGCACCTGCAATCGTATTATAAGAACCTAATGAACCACTCGTTGCAGTTGCACTTTTTATATTTCGATTGTTATCCATGTTGAATGAACCGGTATAAAGCCCGTCACCGTCCCCGTAGCGAAACTGAATCATATCCTGACCGTTAACGGCTTTTATAACCGTTTTCGACTGATTTTTTTCTGCGACAGGGAGATTCTTAATACTCGCAGGATCCAACCCGAAATACGCAACAGATGACAATTTTGGAGATTCTGAATCATAATACGCATCATGCTGATTTCCGTCTGTATACTTCCAAACCGAATCCGTAGTCGGTCCGCTGCCGTTAAAACGCTTTGTCGCAATCGGTGCCATAGCCGCAAATAAAACGGCGACAATTACCAAAACAATCAGCAATTCAGTAAGAGAAAAAGCTCTTTTCGCTATATTAAAATTCATCCTCATCAAAACTCCAAATACTCTGTATTAGTAATTAAATTATACCACAATCAGCCTCTCATTTCAATAAAATTTCAAAAAAACGTAACCTGATGAAAAATCGCTTTATACTAACAGTTTACAAATACATAAAAATTTACACTCTGCAAAAATTTGATATGTTAAAATCGAAATATGAAAAGCAAAGATATCAGATGGATAATATGTATACTAATAATTACCGGAAACTTTTTAGGAATGCTTGATTCCAGCACCGTGAACCTTGCACTTTACCCTATCGCAAACGGACTTAACGTAACATTGAATGAAGTACAATGGGTAATTATTGCATACATGCTTGTCTTAACCGTATTCTTACCGTTTTTTGGCAAACTTGGCGATATATTTCCTAAAAACAAAATTTACACAACAGGATTTTTAATATTTGCACTTGGCGCGACATTAAACACGACAGCCCACAACCTTATTACACTAATAATTTTCAGATGCCTTGAAGCAATGGGGGCATCAATAATGATTGCAAACGGCCCGGCTGCAATTGCCGCACTGTTTAAAGGCGAAGACCGGGGAAAAGCACTTGGGATAAACGCCTGTCTTGTCGCAATAGGAGGAATGAGCGGACCTGCTATCGGCGGATTTTTAATCAATTATTTCGGATGGAGAACAATATTTCTGCCGTCCGTACCTATCGCAATTTTAGGAGCTATCGCGTCATATAAACTCCTGCCATCTTACATCAAGAAAAAAGATTTCAAATTTGACTACAAAGGATTTATATATTTTACCATCGGGCTTTTTGCACTCCTGCTTGCAATATCGGAAGGGCACACATGGGGATGGAAATCCTTGAAAATAATCGTACTTGGTGTAATGACATTAATCTTTGGCGGATTGTTTTATTTTAGAGATAAGAAAATTAATTACCCATTAATAAGTTTCAAGATGTTCAAAATAAAAACTTTCACCTTCGGAAACATCGCAGTCATGACATCTTATATGTGTATGTTTACAAATGGAGTACTGTTACCGTTTTTCTTGCAGGAAGTAGTAAGATATAACGCGTTTTTAACAGGGTTGTTAATTTTGCCATATTCTATCGCCTCCTCCGCAGTCGCACCGTTTGCAGGAAGTTATGCCGGAAAAAACGGCAGCCGGACATTAACAATTATCGGTCCGACAATCTACATAATCGCTTTAATTATCTTTACGACATTTAATACAACAACCCCAATGTGGGAAATCGTCGCCGCATCAATCATTATGGGTATCGGCAACGGATGTTTCCAATCACCGTCAAATAATGCAATCATAACAAGCGTAAGTAAAGAAGAACTGGGAATTGCAAGCGGAATCTTATCCCTTTCGAGAAACCTCGGCAACATACTCGGGGTCGCTATTACAATAACATTGTTTGACAGCTTCAAAAATATGCTGCTGACTGACGGATTAAAATACCAAAGCGCGTTTTTAACATCTTACCATTGGACTATGTGCTTCGGAATCCTGTTTGGAATAATTTGTCTTACATGCTCCTACATAGCTTATAATCCTAAAAATCAACATTAATTTTTATTTTTACATCTCATTACAAGCAAGTATGTCACCCCTTACAACCCTACAACCCTACAACCTTATTAACTTATTAACTTATTAACTTATTAACTTATTAACCTATTCACCTATTAACTTACCACTAGCAAATTTTATTTTTAGAAGTGTTAATAATAATACTATGAGAATGTATCCCAAAATACTAAGAGGCAATCCGGAACAAATTTTTAGAACTTTTCGTACCGGAGTTTCAAATACAGTTCAAAACAACAGACCCATAAATTACAAAGCATTCTCTTGTGAATTAAACGATATTTGTGAGGTATTTGAAAAGGAACACCGCCAAAAAGAGCTCAACAGGGTGGCAATGAGATTTGCCGAAAGCTTGGTTGGGCTTGGCAATCAGAGTCTTGCAGGAATAGTTTACAGCGTTCTTATAAAACTTAACCAAAACAACCCGGAAATAGTTGAACAACTTGCCATAAAAGCTCTCGCAATAGCGAAAAGACAGCACGACCCGATTCACACAATGGCAAGAGCAAACGACCTGAAACGAATATACAAAGTTGCAGCCCCGGGAAGCGAAAAACACCTAAAAGCTCTTTATACCGCAAAAAGAGCCTTAGTTGATATATGTTCAAATTACGAAAAAGTAAAACTCCGATACCAGTCCGTCAGCACAAAAATGAAACCATTAGAAAAATATGAAATTATGCTCGCATCTATTAGAGTAGAGATTTCAAAAGCAATAAAATCAAAAACCCCGCAGCTTGCAGAATCCGAACTTACCTCCGCCCGCGAAACATTCCTGAAACTTAACCACGGCGACAGAGTGGAAGAAATTGATAAACTGTTAAGCAGCTTGCAAAAAATAAACCTTAAAAATTCTTGCAAATAAATTATCAGCGTTTTAAAATATAAGTGTAAAAAATACACTAAAGGGAAATAATATGACTTGTAACGAAAATATTAGAAATATAGCAATTATTGCACACGTTGACCACGGAAAAACAACACTCGTGGACTGCTTACTGAAACAAGCAGGTGCATTCAGAGAAAACCAGCACGTAGAAGAACGTGTCCTTGATAGTAACGACTTGGAAAGAGAAAGAGGAATTACAATACTTTCCAAGAATATTTCAATCAACTATAACGGAACAAAAATTAACGTTGTAGATACCCCGGGTCACGCGGACTTTGGCGGAGAAGTAGAACGGGTTTTGGGTATGGTTGACGGAGCATTATTAATCGTAGATGCTGCAGAAGGACCAATGCCTCAAACAAGATTTGTTTTATCAAAAGCTTTAGAATTAGGTTTAAAAATTATTGTTGTAATAAACAAAATTGATAAACCTGCAGCAGAACCATTAACCGCATTAGACAAAGTTTTTGACCTGTTTACGGAATTAACTGACCGCGAAGATTTAATAGATTTTCCTTTCATTTTCTCAAGCAGCTTAAACGGCTTTGCAATAAACGATCTTGAAGACGAAAGAAAAGATATGATACCGCTTTTAGATAGTATCATTAAAAACATTCAGCCTCCTGAAGGAGATGCGGATGAACCATTCCAATTCAGAGCTACAACATTAGATTATAACGAATACGTCGGCAGAATTGTTATCGGTCGTATCGCTCACGGAAAAGTAAACTCCCAAGACCAAGTTTGTGTAATCCACGCAGACGGAAGCCAGGAAAGAGGTAAAATCGTTAAATTATTCGGATTTAAAGATTTGGGAAGAGTTGAAATTGAATCAGCTTCCGCCGGAGATATCGTTGGTATTGCAGGATTTTCCGATATTCAAATCGGAGAAACAATCTGTGACCCGTCAAATCCTAAAGCTTTGCCATTAATTACGGTTGATGAACCGACACTTCAAATGAATTTTGCAGTAAATGACAGCCCGTTTGCCGGTCAGGAAGGTAAATTTGTAACCTCCCGACAAATCAGAAAACGTTTATATAACGAACTTGAAAAGAACGTAAGTTTGCGAGTCGAAGACACTGATTCTACAGACTGTTTCAAGGTTTCAGGACGCGGAGAATTACACTTGAGCATCCTGATTGAAACAATGCGTCGTGAAGGTTACGAGTTTTCAGTATCAAAACCTGAGGTTATATATAAAACCATAAACGGAGAACACTGCGAACCTTACGAAAATCTAATCGTTGATGTACCGGAAGAATACGCGGGTTCTGCAATCGAAAGACTTTCCAGCAGAAAAGCCGAAATGAAAGATATGCAAAATGCAAAAGGAAGAACAACTTTAACCTTCCACATTCCTGCAAGAGGGCTAATCGGATTCCGCGGAGAATTCATCAGAATGACTCGTGGTGAAGGTATTATGTATCATACATTCCTGCATTACAGACCATATGCCGGCGATATTCCAAAACAAAGAAGCGGAGCAATTATTGCTCACGAGCAAGGTGAAGCCATACCGTACGCACTGGCGCAATACGAAGACCGCGGAGTATTTTTCATCACTCCAAAAACAAAAGTCTACCGCGGAATGATTATTGGTGAAGGTAACAGACCTCAAGATATCGTGGTTAATATCTGTAAAACAAAGAAATTAACCAACATGAGAAGTTCTACCGCTGACGTTATGGTAACCCTTCAAGCCCCAAGAATTCTATCATTGGAAGAAGCTCTTGAATATTTGGGCGATGATGAATTAGTTGAAATAACTCCGGAAAACATCAGATTAAGAAAATCTGACTTGACTAAAAAAATCTATAATTAGCAAAATAAATAATAAACGGCAAATCCCGAGATTTTTCACCTCGGGATTTGTTTTATATCATACTTTCAACTTCAACAAGAGCGTTAGGCAGATATTTCATCATTGATAACATGCGCCCAGGACATCCCATACCGTCACTGAAATCAGTAATCTCTGTTGTATTTAACAAATTATATGATTCAGCAAAAATTTCATCCTGCAAATTTGAAGCAGCCAACTTTTCATTTCCGTCAAAAAACGACATTTCCTTCTTTAAATCAAGGAACTTGCCAAAACATCTTTCGTCATTGCCGTTTTTCGGATTCGGATTACTTAAATAATAATTAGCAGCCTGAGCTCTAATATTTGAAAGATTTTCATTACTTGATAACAAAGAACTTATATCTTCAGAAACCTCGTTTTTATGATTATATCCGTGACCAAGCTCATGAACAGTTATTCCTTGATTCCAAGCATCATCAATCTGTATTTGCAAGGTTTTATTATTTGCGCAGAAGAATGAATCTTGCCCCGCATAATATTGTATCTTTTGGGTAGATTTAGACATTCTGAACAAGTCATCGCCATCCAAAGCTTTTATCTTATCAAATAAAGCAGCTTTTTCAGCCGGTGTAATTTTCGTATCACGCAAAACATCACTATCATTTTCGCCTTTCGAAGTTACAACATCCTCATTGAGCATTTTGTCCAAATCAAGAATCACCGTTTCTCCATTATGTTCGACTTTTATGATATTGGAGCTTAATCCCGAAACATTATAAACATCCCCGTTTACGACAGTTTGAGTCTTATCGGTATCAATTTTTTTGGTTGATTTTTCTCTTGATAACAAAACATTGCCGTCTTTGTCTTTTATTGTTAAATTAAAAGATTTTTCATTATCAGAATTTTTAGCAATACGTTCAGTTGTTGTACCGGATGGAGATTTTACTTTTACGTTTTGAACAACAGAGCCGCCTTCTTTTGTATATGAAACATCTACAACCTTGTTACCATTATTATCAACTTCAACATAATTATTGTAACCATCAACTCCGGATGGGGTTACGATTTCATTTTTCTTATTTATATTAACTGCATTCATCCTGCCCAAATTTTCCAAATATTGAGTAATAAGATTTGATGAATCAGTCTGCGAAGCTCCTGTAAAATTAGTATACGGATTAGATACTAACATGGGTGCAGAAGACTGAACAGGTGCAGAATTCACCCTGTTAACGAAATTATTTCCAATAGAATTAATCACTAGCCTTCGTCCTTTCTTATGTATATAAAAACAATCTTATTACGTTTATTGCTTAATTCTATATACTTGAAATTACAAATTGTTACAATACGGTAAATCCGAGATACACTCAGACTTTCAGCCCGCCAAGTTCAAAGTGAAATTTTGAAGACATTAGTATTTCCGTATAGTATAACTAGTTCCACCGGATCCATAAATTTTTGTAGTGTTACCAAATTTATTAACATGATATGTCTTATTATTTTTATGATCATATATTGTATAATTACTTGAAAAATTCTGATTTTGTTTATCCGCAGGTTTTACGGCAGGAGTATACGGGGTTG
Source organism: Muribaculaceae bacterium (assembly GCA_023665935.1). Taxonomy (GTDB): domain Bacteria; phylum Cyanobacteriota; class Vampirovibrionia; order Gastranaerophilales; family Gastranaerophilaceae; genus Zag111. The sequence continues at coordinate 15,361 of JAMPCZ010000013.1, forward strand.
ATTTATCACCGGGCATTAACGGGTAAGAACCGTAATACGGTGTATCTTCCTCCCCGGGACAATACGTTCTTCCGTTAGCAAAATTACTACATTCAATAAGAACATAATTTCCTTTACCTGTAATATCAGTACGCATAAAAGACTCTGTCCTAACCTGTTTTGAACCTTTATAATGTACTTTTGAAGGACGTTTCTTTAAAATAACAGTTTCTTCCCCATTGCACCTGTAACCAATATCAGAATACCTCTGAAAATTATCAAATGATTCACAAACATTTTTATTATCAGGGTTATTTTTATCAGCAATTATAATACCCTTATGGAAAACTACACCAGAAATATTGGTGATAACCGGCAATTCTCCCGGGCAAAAATAACCGTTCTTTAAGTGATAACAGTACAAACCGTCTGTACCTTTCGGATTTTTCATGTAATCGACATTACTAATAAAAGGTAAAAAAGAAGTCCAAAAATTTTCAATATAAACAGGCTCTGCACCCGGGCATTGATAACCGTGTTCATAACCTAAACAATCTTTTTGAGTGATTTTTAATGGCAAAAATCCCATCCCCTCTTTTCCTATTGAAAACTTCCACGGAGTTGCAGGTAAAATAAATTCATAATTCTTTTTTATATTTTCTTGACTGCAGACATATCCATTCTTCACAGCTTTACAAATATTGGCACCACCATTTTCATCACTAACCAATACACCTTTTTTCTTTATAAAATTCATTGAGGTATATATCAAATCTTCTTTAATTTTACATCCGCCCCAAAGCCTTATTCTCTTTTTCTCTATCCCGCTCGCAGGATATGAAATATGTAAATTTGACAGTTTAAAATAATCCTTAAAATTTTTAATATGTACAGGCTCTTCACCCTCGCATTTGTAACCATCTTCATAAGCGTAACAGGTCTTTTGATTATCAGATACATTTAAAACAAATTCAAAAGCATGAGCCTGAGGAACTTGTAATATAATTACAATCAATGCCAATAAAATCTTTTTCATCAACTTAATCTCCATTGTATAAGTATAACGAAAATGGAAAACGTTATTCTGCATTTTTAATAAATCTTAACGAAAAGAATTCTAAAAAGGAATGTAGGTTGGGCAAGTATGCCCAACATCCCAACTAACCTATTTTATTTAGTGTAGAGGGCTTACCTTATTTGCTGACAGGTAAAATCTAAACTCAAAAACCCATTAGCATTAAAATTATGATTATCTTTCAGACTAAAACTGTAAACTTTATTATTAAAAGCTTTTACATAAGTAACATTACTAACGGGCTCCACAAGCAAATCCCCGTCATCTGCAAGATAAAATATCAAATCACCAATTTTTATATTTTTTGCAAATGTTTTTGTCATAGCATTTACGCGAAAACTTTGTTCAGGTGTAACCATTATCGTTACACCTGACTTTCTCGTTATACTAATCAAATCTACTGAAATTGAGTGATAAATTTTAATAACAGACTCTTCCTCCCCGAGTGCATTTACACAATCACCAACTTTTATATCTTCAATTAATTTTATTGTCTTATCCGCCATCATTATTTTTGTTCCGGCATGAAAATATGCTGATATAACCATATCAATATACTATATGCAAAAACAAAAATTACACTCGACAAATAGATAATTTTTAATACATTTTATACATTTATATAAAGACAAAAGATATAACGAGGGCGGAAACCCTCGTTATATCTTTGTTTTAAAAAATGGGGGTTGTCAGTTGGGCATACCTGCCCAACAATTTCAAAATACTCAATTCACTTCCGAGCACCCAAAAGCTGGATTGCTTCGGGCTATGCGCCCTCGCAATGACGAAACTGCTTCCGAGCAAACTACTCAGATACACAAACAAATTACTCAATAAAATACAATAGACAAAAAAATTAACGAGGGCTAAAACCCTCGCTATATCTTTGTTTAAAAAAAATGGGACCAGAGGGATTCGAACCCACGACCAAGGGATTATGAGTCCCTGTAATACAACATTCTGCAATTTCATTATATACCTAAAATCAATTATATCTTGATTTTATCAAAATTAAGTGTTATAATTTATTATAGATTTTTAGTATTTTTTATAGCTAAGTGCGTAAAATTTGCGTAATTTTTTGAGGTTAAAACAATGGCTACTATTAGAAAACTTACAAAGAAAAATGGTAAAGATACCTATCATGTAGAAATTCGTATTAAAGGTTACGACCCAATGCGAGCTACTTTTGATAGAATAACAGATGCTAAGATATGGGCAAACAAATATGAAAGCGATATGAAATTAGGCAAGAAGATTAAAAAAGCAGAATGCACAAAGCACACATTAACTGAACTTATTGACCGCTATATTGAATATGAACTACCACAACGGAAATCCGACCAAAAGAAATTTAAAATGCAACTTGAATGGTGGAAAGATAAAATCGGGAATTATTTGCTATCAGATATTACACCAAGCCTGCTATCAAAATACAAAGATATTCTTGCAAATGAACCAAGTAAAAAGCCACAAAAAGGGAGAAAAACTCGAAGTGGGGCAACTGTTAATAGATATATGGCTTGCTTATCAATAGTTTTAACCAAAGCCGTGAAAGAATGGGAGTGGCTTGATGAAAATCCGATGTTTAAAGTTTCTAAAAAGAAAGAATCAAAGGGGCGTGTACGATATCTTTCGGAAGATGAAAAAACAAAACTTTTAAGCGAATTCAGGAAAATATCTCAGGAACTATACATTGTTGTACTCATCGCAATTTCAACAGGTGCAAGATACTCTGAAATAGTTAATCTAAGATGGAAAGATATCGATTTTAAAAACTATCAATTCCACTTTTTGGATACAAAAAACGGAGAAGCCCGAGGAGTTCCTATTGCAAATATCGTAATGAATAAACTAGAGGAATATTCAAAAATCAGGAATATCAAATCTGATTACATTTTTGCAAATAAAGATGGTAAGATAATTTACTTTAGAAACTTGTTTTATAAAGCACTAGAAGCCGCAGGTATAGACAATTTTCATTTTCATGACCTAAGACATACCGCAGCCAGTTATCTTGCTATGAATGGTGCCAGTTTGCTTGATATCGCAGAAATTCTAGGACATAAGACACTTCAAATGGTTCAAAGATATTCACACCTAACAAAGAAGCATACATCAACACTAATGAACAAAGTCGCAGAAAAGGAATTAGAAAACATTAACAAAAGTTTATAAGTCAATGCAATGTATTGACATTTTCAACACAATAAGGAATAATATAAATGGAACACAAATACCAAGCATTCAAAATTAAGGGTAAAAAATTCATTGTAAAAATGGACTTAAACCCACTTACCAACGAATTTGAATACCACATGTATATCAGACATTTGGTAACACCACAACAGGCAATAGCTGCATACTTTTCTAAAACAACAGAAATCTATAACAAAGATTACAACAGATACGAACTGTATAGCGAAAGCCAAAATATAACAGTTTATTATACATATCTCAAAGAAGAAGATGTATTACTAATAACAGCATTCTACCAAGGAGAACAAAATGACTAAAAAAAACAGAATAGAAAATATCCCAACAGTCGGACTTGCTGAAGTAAGCGACTATATTCCAACTCCTGAAGAAGAAAAACTAATACTGCAATTTGAAGAACAAGCGGAAAAGGATATTGACTCAAAGAAACAAACCGCAAATGTTAACTTCAGATGGTCTGAATTTGAAATAAAACGAGCTAAAAAGATAGCCGAAAAACTGGGAATGCCTTACCAAACATACCTAAAATCAACCCTAAAACAAGCTATGGACAGAGATGAAAAGAAATTGATGTAATACAAAACATCATGCCTGTAGCTCAAACTCATTTAATTCATATAATAACCTGTAAGCTAATTTAAGCTTATTTTTATCCATAGTATTTAACAATTCGTGAATATCATTTTGTACGTTTTCAGTTCGTACACTTCTTTTATCAAATATAAACAACTGATAAGGCTCTATCGAAAGAGTTGTACACAACTTAGGAACTTTATTAAGTGCAATATAATTATGTCCGTTTTCAAGTAAAGAAATAGATTTTGTATTAAAATCCATAATCTCTGCAAGTTGCTCTTGTGTCAAATTTTTCTGCTTTCGATAGTATTTAACTCTCTCACCTATTAGCTTTTTAAAGATTTTATCATTCATGTAATATATTATCTGTTATTAAAAAAAGGATAACCAGTAATTATTTAAAGCTAACATGTATTCTTACACCCAAAATACTTCAAAAGAACTATTGTACTTTAAAAAATAAAAAGGTAATATATTTAATAATAAAGCTTACAATATGTAACATTTAAAAGGAGAGCTGATGAAAAAGATAGTCTATTGCCTTATATTAATAGCTTTAATTTCATTACCTGTATTGGCGGCAAATTGGGTAATAATTGGAAATAATACGTATATTGATAGTCGTAGTATTCGAAAAAACACAACTTGTTCTATTTACAATAATGATAACTGCTACTCTGCATGGGTAAAAATAAATAATACTAACAACCTTGAACAAGCTAAAACAATGTACGTAATGAATTGCGGGACATACGAGATAGCTGAAGTTGAAAGAACTACACCTACAGACTTTGTATATGGTGGTAGAACTCAACGTAGTTTTAGGTATAGTAAAAGAGCAGTTGCTCCAGAGAGTTTAGATGAAACTATTTATAATTATGTCTGCAAATAAAACAAAGGAGAATAATGATATGATAATATGGCAAGGCTATGGATTTATTGCAATACTGATTCCACTACTTTTAGCATCTACATTTCAAGCCATTCATAATGACCTATTTGTATTTGGATGGTTGTTAGGAGGGATAATACTATATTATATAGGTAAAAAATTACATAATCCAGAAACAAATGATATAATTTTACATGATGAAAATGGTCAAGGCTATAAATTTAAAAAACACGTAGATACCCTGTTTTTTATACCTATAGAATATGTCGGAATTATTATGGCAATATTTAGCATTATATCCATTGTAAGTATAATCATAGGAAAATAAAAAGGAGAGCGAATGACTGCAATAGTTCGAAAAAGATTTATTATAAGTGGAGCTTTGCTCATTGGTATAACAATTTGGCAATTTTATTTAACAACAGTTCCTGCGTTTGCATTAGACTGCACTAAAAAACCTTGTCATAAAAATTGTATAAGTAGCCAACCTAATTATGTGCAAACTCAATGTCGATGTAACGCTAGAAAAAAAGTTTATTATCATTACTGGGGAACAAATTATGGTGTCCCAGAATATGATATGGCTTGCGACGGAACATTCGAACAATACACAGTTAAGTACTGTGCAGAAAAACGGCGTTATGATAATTGGCAATTAAATAATGATAACCCAAATATCGCAAATAAATACACCCCTCAATATGACCCCATTTGCGATGGTTCACAGGCAGAGTACACTCGAAATATTCAAATTTTAAAACAGACCCAAGCAATAAATAACATGGCAGATTCATTAAGAAACCAAAACATAAATGTTCATCATAGTGGAACAGTTAATCAAAATGTAAATGTAAATGGGAACTACTTTATCCAAGGAACACATAACATTTATCACTACTAAAAGGAAATAAGAATTTATGAAATATTGCATAAAATGTAAACAAGTTATAGATGATGGCACATGTGAATATTGCTCACAATGTGGAACTAAATTAGAAAACTTAGAAATCAATAGAGAAGAAACAGAAAATATAGGTTCTAATTATAAAAAAATGCCAATAGTATTAGCACTAATATTATCACCGATATTAGGTTTTGTCATAATTTATATACTAGGGTTAATTATATATTTCTTTCTAGGTTCAACTAGATTATACGAAAACCCACTTTTTCCTTTTATAACTTGGACTTATACAATATATCCTCTATTAAGATATAAATTCAACTTAAAAAAGCTACATGAAGACAATATTTATCTAATAAGAAGATTTATTGTATGTAGCTTAATTTGTAGCCTTATTGGAAGCCTTGCAAACCTTGGTATCAGCCTACAACAACCAAAACAGACTCAACCACAACAGCCCTCTTATCTACAGAATTCTATAAACTCGACACAAATTAATAATGAAATACAAACTGAACCAATGGAAAAATTAAGAATAATATGGAAAAATAGCTTTAATTATTGTAGTAAAAATCAGAATGACTATGAAAGCAATGCCTTATGTAGATTTGACTACATGGGGAAACATACAACTGATTCGGATAAATTTTATAAAGTAGAGCTTTCATGTAGAGGGAATGGTGGACATATTGAAGGGTCTATAGAATGCATTGATGAAATTATAAATAGATATACAATGAAAGAATTTGAGACAGAGCAACCTCAATAATTAGAATAAAAAAACAAAGAAGAAGACTTCTAAGAGAGAAAATATTATGAAAAACAACTATAACATATTTAAATTTCAGGGCGAGTTAAATCAAAAAGCATATATTAAAGTTGTAATAATATCTTATTGTATTCAGACTATTCTTGTTATCTGCTACCAATTGTACCCAACCTCTCCTATTGTAAGGCTCATTCAAATATTCTTTCCTGAATATCTTATATACATAATTAGACTCTATATAGTTTTTATTGCATCAATTAAACGATTACGTAACATTAAAGCTAGTGGTTTGTATATTCTGTTATATCCAATATTTGATATTATATTTGCTATAATTTTATGTTGCTTTAACAATAAAGATAAAGCCTTAGTGTCAAGTTTTGAAGATTTTGGACATACAGACACCGATGAATTTGAATTACATGTTAATAAAAAAAGTTTACTTGAAAAGCTACAAGGATTTGGAACTATTATAATTACTGCGATAATTGCAATCTTTTTAACAATTATCCCAACGGCGAATTTTATCTTAACTCATAAATATATGGTTTATCTTGGTATAATATGTGCATTATTAAGCCCATTTTTAAATTTTGAAGATGAAGAATGTAAAGATTTAAACCTTTTACAAAAATGCTACTACTCACTAAATCGATTCACATTAATTCTATTATATTTTCTTATTTTAAATTCATATATAACCGCAACAAAACCATACGAAAATCTGTTTGTATCTTATACTCCACAACAAATAATGAGAAATTTAGCAAATGAATGCGAAAAAACATATTACTATACAGATGATATCAAAGAATGTTCAGCCAATAGAATTAATGATTACATTGAGTTTTATAATGAAGACTCATATCAAAAAATAAAAAAACTTCCAACCATTATAAAAAATAGGGAATATAACATTACAGAAGAAGAACTATTAGAAGAAGCAAAAAAATTCCCTAATGTGAAAGATACTGAAAATTTTATAAATAATTGCCATAATTCAGGAGGCAAAATCAGAAAATTTTACGACAAGTCATTTGCGTGTATGAAACAAGAAAATTTATAGCATCCAATTTGTAATATATCTTAACAATAAAAGCTTTTATAAATAAACATACACTAAAATATAGTTATAACTAACAAATAACTCATAAAGAGTTCCGGAGAGACTAAGCTCAAAGAAGGAACAGCAACCTACCAAAAGGCAAGGTGCTAAAGCTTAGAACGATGAGCAAATATTAGATACAAAAGGCTCATCAACACTAGATGAGTCTTTTATTTTAGCAGAACCACTAACAACAAGGCAAAGGAGAACAATGATGCCAACGAACCTAATGACCCTACAACAATTTACAGAGCTTTACCCAGCCTTTACAATGGGAGGTTTGAGAGCTTTAATTTTTCACGCTGACACTAATGGCTTTAACAAAGTAATAAAACGTTTCAGCCCTACTGGTCGTCGTGGAAAAATTTTAATTGACGTTACTGCATTTTTTGAATGGTTTGAAGAACAACAATAAGGAGGAATCACAATGAGAAAAGGCTATTTTATAGTTTACAATGGAATCGCTGAAAAATATAATCTCTCACCAACAGAATTGCTAATCTTTTCTTATACATTAAATTTTGCAGAGAAATTAACTCGGAGTGAAAATCAATTAGCAAAATTATTCAACGTAAGTAAATCAACTATTCACAATACAATAGAAAAACTTATCAAAAAAAATTTATTAGGAACAAGAAAAGTAAAAAATAAAAATGGTGGTTTTGACTGCTTAGAAAAATTTGTAATAGATAGAAGCAGATTTGATAAGTATAAAAACAGTTAATCTTTGCAAGGTTCAAATTTAGTACCAAACTGATATAAAAATAACACCTTGCAAGGTATTAAAATTAACTACATATACTATAGGGATATTAAAAGAATACTATATGAATTGTACACATTTGTTCAATTAAATCAGTGTATAACTATTCCAGTCTTTTACACGTTTTATTGTTCATAAGTTATATAAACAAATCATATAGATACACAAATAAAAAAACTATATGATAGACTTAAACGGACTTATACTCATAAGGGTTCCGTCCGCAGCTTTTTGCTATTCATATAAATACGTACATTATTTATATACTAAAACAATGTATTTTTGTCATATATCTTATTCGTATATGATATTATAAATCTGCAATATAAATTTCATACTTATACTAGTATATCCTCACAAAAGAGTTTCATCAAGCGAGTATAAGTCTATAAACCAAATATAAGGTATAGAATATTTGATAGGGGGTATTCGATTTATACCCCCGTACTTCAGTTTAAAAATTCGCTATAAAAATTTCCTTAAGACTTAACTCTAAACTAATAAAACAACTATTTTAAAACTTCTTCATGAAGATTTATTAAGTTAAATTCTTTAAAAATTAGTGCGTAAATATTGCGTAATTTTTAGGATTTCAAAAACTTAGATAAAATGAAACGAGGGGTGAAACCCTCGTTATACTTTACTTTGAAAAAATGGGACCAGAGGGATTCGAACCCACGACCAAGGGATTATGAGTCCCCTGCGCTACCGCTGCGCCATAGTCCCACAACGGTAATTATTTAACTGTCAAGGTCTATGCTTGCGGTAGCTTGACCTCGTATTACTCGGTGCGCTACCTTCCCTCTCCTCGAACGTGACATTTAGTCACCTTCTCGTCGGCAGAGTGCCATAGCCACAACGGTAATTTTCTTTGTTTTGCTGCGGGCGCGGCGGTAGCACTTGCGCTATCCTTCCCATCCACTTCAAAAGATTATTAATCTTTCTCGTGGAGTCCTTGCCATAGTCCCACAACAGTGTCCACGTATTAAAGAATAACATTAAACAACAAAAAAATCAAGTTTATATTATATTGTTTTATTTTAAAAATTTAGTACAATAATAATATGAAAAAGAGAATTTTAATAAGTTTAGCAGTGGCAGTATATGGACTCGGGCTTTCCTGGGGTGGATTTCACCTGGGTGCTCAAATGTTTCGTCCAACCCCTTTTGCAAAAACCGATAATTTACAGAAAGTAAATGAAATCCAAGCTGAAATAACCACATTCAAACACCCGACAATTCGTTATGTTGACGGCACAGTGTATTATATTGACATTTGGGGTGGAACTAAAAAAGACATTGATTATTTTGCTGTCCAACTGGCAGAAAAAGATATCCTGACAGATGAGGTTTCAATTTACCCGAATTTCAATCCTTACTTGTATATTACCTCAACTAAGCCTAAGAAATTGAGAAAATTCGAAAAATTATTAAACAAAAATCTTTCAAAAAGATTAAGCCACATAGAAGGGGTTTATAGTGCGCAAATAGCTATAAACATTCCGGAAAACATTTTCTCTTTCTATGAAAAACCTAAACCTATAACCGCAAATGTAACAATAGAAACCAACAAAGCATTCGACCGGGAAAGGATTGCAAAAGTTGCAAAGTCATTACTTGCGGCAAGTGTTCCGGCTCTTTCAAGAGAAAATATTAAGATAGATTTTGTTTATGAAGAGTGCAGCAACGAATGTCTTGCCAAGACTTATTACGGACAAGCAAAACGCGCAATAAATATAGACAAAAACTACGCTAAAGCCTTAAAGAACCTTAAAAAAGCCGAAGAAATTTCAAAAGATTACTCTCGGGCAATAGAATTATTTAACAGTTTGATTGATATAAACAAAAAAATTGCTAAAACTCCTAACAATTATAAATTGTATATTGAACGTGGCGATTTAGAGAACCTTGAAGAGTATTCCAATTCCATGTTTACGACCTACAACATCACATCAAACTACGAAACGGCAATTGAAGATTACAAAAAAGCATTGGAACTAAACCCAAAAGCTTACGAAGTCTACGAAAAGCTGGGTGATGCATATTCAGAAACAGGCTGGAGAAGATGTGACGTATGCAAGTTAGAAAGAGATATCTATGACGAGCATACAGCAATCAGCTATTATGAAAAAGCCATTGAACATTGCGGCGGAAACGACAAATTATACAAAAAGCTTGGAGATAGATACCTTGCGGCAAAAGATAAGAAAAGAGCAAAAGAAACTTTCGCAAAAATCAAGAATCCGCAAGCCCTGGAAGATCCGTCAATCCCAAAACCATACAAATGTTTCTTAGGTGTATTTTGCAGATAAGCTTTTAATCTGCATTATTAAAAATTCACTACGGCAAAATTTTTTGCCGTAGTAATTTAAAATCACACAGCCCTCCCCATCCGGGGAGGGCTAACAATCAGGCGCACCAGCTTGCAGCTGGTGCACCTGATTACATATATTACTTTTCTAAACCATCAATACATCTTTAGATGATGATTTTGAAGCTGTTGTTCGAGCTGCTGTTGATAAAGCCGGCAAAATCACACAATTTGACAGTTCTGAGCCGGTTTTAACCTCTGCACCGTCCATAACAACACAATTTTCAAGCTTAATATATTCGCCTAATTTTACCCCGGAACCGATTACAGAATTTCCGACAAATCTTACTGTTGACGGGATTTTTGAATCACCCGCAACATAGTTTCCTAAATTTGTTTCAACAACATTATCATGTTTAATTCTGCAAACTCCGTTAAAAACATCCTGTATTGACTGTTTGTACTGACCGATTGTTCCGATATCATTCCAATATTCACAAACCTCAAACGTATTTATCTGACCTTCTTCCAACAATTTAGGGAAAACATTTTTTGCAAAATCGTAAAAAGTATTCTCAGGAATATAGTCAAAAATCTTATAATTAAAAATATAGATTCCTGTATTTATCAAATTACTTTTAGCTTCATCCACACTTGGTTTTTCTTGGAATTCTGTTATATAACCGTTTTGATCAGTAACAACAACACCAAAGTGACAGACCTGTTCGTGCGGAACCTGTTTAACTCCGATTGTTGCAATAGCACCCGATTGTTTATGAATTTCAATACCTTTTTTAATATCAGCAGTTGTTAAAATATCACCGGACATTACGACAAAATCTTCACCCTCGTCAAAGAAGAACTGACATTTTTTAACTCCGCCGGCAGTTCCTGACAGTTCGGTTTCTTTAATTGAAGAAAACTTAACACCGAGTTTGTTATTTTTATACCTGTCAATAATTTGATCAGCAAGGTAATAAGTATTAGATATAACCTCATTAACTCCGACATTATGAAGCTGGGTTAAAATTATATCCATCAAAGGTCGATTCATAACCGGGATTAAAGGTTTCGGAAACCTTAAAGTTATCGGTTCTAATCTTGAGCCCATGCCTGCAGCCATTACCATCGCTTTAATCTTTTTTGTCATAATATATCCCTTTTTTGTTTGATTATACTACCAAGGATATATTTTGTCTATAGCCGCTATACTTCACTACTTAATATATTAATAACATCCTCTTTACGCAGAGCGGGATTTATTTCTTTAATGGTCGTAATCTCACTGGAATCGACCTTTTCGCCAAAAATTTCTTCCAGTAAATTCTTATCATAATCGTACAAAATAGAACCGTGCTGAAGAATATAACCGTTTTTGCGGCACTGAGCAGAACCTATCAGTTTCTTACCGTTATAACACAAATCAGCACCCGTTGAAACAAGCATACAATAGTCAAAACCTGTTTTCACAGGCTTCTCGGTTCCGAAAGTCAAACAAATTCCTGCCTTTTGAAATCTATCCGTTAAGAACTTAGAAATTTCCATATACGAAGACACAACATGTTCACCGTTTTTTAAATAAGACACGGGACAAACAATGCTATAAGTAATTTCATTATCATGCAAAAGTGCTCTGCCACCGGTCAAACGTCTTACAACATCAATATTTTTTGAGTTCAAAAACCCTTTATCCAAAAACTTGTCGTCCTGATTTCGACCTAAAGAAACGCAAGCAGGAGCCCAGCCATACAATCTTAATATCGGGGATTCAAGATGCGAAGAAATCGCGTTATTCAATAACGCCTCATCTTCTTTCATATTATATTCGCCGGTATTTACTGAATATGGAATAACTAACACGACAACTCCCGCCTAATATGACAATTCCGAATGAATTGAATATCCTCCGCGGGTCAAATCAGGGACTCTTATTTCATCAAGCGGAGGAAGTCCGTAAGGATTCGGAGCGGCTGATTGAATAGTCGGAGCTATCGGCTGAAGCGGCTGTAAATCGTCTTGATTAATTTCAGACGAAGAATTTACAGAAACTTCCTCAGCTGCTGGCTGCTTTAAATTTGACTTGACAGAAGACTTGTCCTGACCGTGTAAAAAGATTAAACCTTTTGTCGGGTTTTTACGCTTTTCTTCTAATCGGCGTTTTTCTTCCAGGCTCTTTTCTTTCGCCTTGAGCTTTTCATCCTCAAGCTTTTGTTTAGCCTCAAGTTTTTCAGCTTTCGCAGGAGATATATTTTTTTCCTTAAATTTTTTCTCTTTTTTAGGCTTTACTTTATTTTTTGATTTTTCCTTTTTGGATTTTTTTACTGATTTTGAAAATTTAACATCATCCTCTATATCTCCAATATTTGAAGACAAACCGGTCATAAACCCTTCGGCACCGAACTCCGTTGCATTTTCAGGATTTATATCCACCGGTCTGAGCTTTGGAAAACCTGCATTTTCGTCAAAACTTTCGACATTATTTAATACAGACTTTTCTGATTCCGAATTCTCAACAACTTTATTTTGATTTTCATCAGGATTTGTACCGACAGAATTTTCATTTGATTGAGAGTTTTCGGAATTTTCTCTAGCGATTAATTCTTCTTCAAACTGAACAAAAGTATCATGCCCGACAAACTGTTCTAAAGCTGCACGCTTTGCAAAAAATTCAGCCTTCGCGGTTCTTTGCTTGTCCAAAGCCGTACGATAGTAAGCATCTGTTATAACAACCAATTCTCTTGAAGCGTTATTTTTTTGAGCCAATTCAAACTTATGACGATTCTCATCAACCAATTTCGTTGTAAAATCCAAATGTTTTTTGGCACACATATAATCATAATAAAGATTTACCGCGTTTTGCTGCAAATCCTCAATCTTGCGGATAAGAATAATCATATCTGCGTCTGTAACTCTTGTATATTTATAATTAAGAGCCTTGGTATCCTGCGACATAATCCCGAAAATATTTCCGCCAATTAATGATGAGCCCGCCAATATAGGATTCCCCATACTTGCCCCGACAAGGGTTGACATACTTGCAATAGTTTTTAAAACATTTTTGACTGATTTTTCATCAGGCTTATCTGCATCAGGATTTGCAAGCTTATACAATGCAAAATTTATGGTATCACTCTGCATAGCAGCCCCCTGCCACAATAAAGAAAGATCAGAAAGCATTTCCTGCTCCTCAAACTCCAGATCCTGAGCGACTTCCCTTGATAAATTTTTAATACTCAAATCCGCATATGTACGATCTGCAATATTGTTTTCCTTAGTTCCGTCAATTTGAGTATAGTTTTTTTCAACCTTTGTTAACTGCTGTGCCTGAACATATTGAGTTTCAGGGATTTCGGACAGCCCAACCCTGTATGCAGGAGATTTTGGATACATTATATCCGCATATTCATCTGCAAATGCAGGTACCGCACTAATAAGAATCATTACAGATAAAAATAAAACTTTCTTACTTAAGTGCATTTGCCCCTCCTAACAAAGTTGTTTCGTAATTGTATTGATATAAATTCAACGCATTAACAACCTTTTTCCCAGCTAATCTTTGCAGCTCCAAATGATATTTCTTGCATAACTGCATATACTTATACTCTTCAATTTCCATATCTTTATATAATGCCGAAGAAATAGCAATTTCCAAAAAATCCTCTTCATCCATTGCCTTTACATAATTTTTACTATATAAAAGTTCGCGCGAACGGATTTCTTTCAACTGCGACAGAGCACTTTTGTAATTATAATAAGCATTGATAATCTTATCCTGTAAAGATTCCACAAGCCCCGCAAGCTCAATAAGTTCGGTATCAGTAAGCGGAACCTCCTGAGGAATATTTTTGCGATTCAGAAGGTTTTGAGCAAGTCTTCCCGCAGCATAAGAACCAGATTGGAACATATAATCAGCCCCGATTAATGCAGGAGCTAAAGAAGCACCCGATACAACCGCAGAAAGAGTTTTTGCCATAAGAGAGGAATGTATCCTTCTTTGACTTTCAGGAGTCGCAAGTTTTTTTAGAGCAAACCCGATTACCTGGTTATTCTCAACGGTTCCTTTCCATAGGTTATCAATATCTTCCAAATCTTTTTCTTTTTGAAGCTTGATAATTTCATCCATAATTTCTTTGTCACTGATAACCAAAGACTCCTTGTCTTTATAATCAACTTTCGGCAACTCAATTTCGGATTTTTCAACGCCGTCAAGCGAAACTTCGTCAAACGCAAAAACTCCCGCCTGACATGTCAAAACTACAGCTATCCCTAAAAATATCAATATCTTCTTCATAATAAAGTTATAGCATAATTACAAGAATAAATCCAATGGTTGATTAATCTTTAAATCATATGATGGTTCATCTGAACAGAAAAAAACTCTATGATAGGAACATAAGAGGAAGAAGAGTTGAGTAACAATAGCACCAAATCGGAATACATGACTACTCCGATGCGCAGACAGCGACAACAAAAAGAATTACAAAATAAAGCCGATACATTAAGAGCAAAAGACTCGTTCAAAGAAGCGGTCGGCTCGTATCTTAATTCAATACTAATTGACAGAAACAACGCCGAAACATATTTTGGGCTTGGAATTTGTTACAAAAATCTCGGAAAGACAAAAAAAGCAATTGAATACCTTGAAAAAGCCGCATTACTTGATAATTCAAAATATGAAATATTTTATGAACTCGGATTGTGCAACTTAAAAGAGGAAGTACCATGCCGTGCAATAAAATGTTTTATCAGAGCAATCCAGCTTGAACCTGATAATCCGGAAGCAATTTATCACCTGGGACTGGCTCATGAACAATGCGACGAACAAGATATGGCATTGATGATTTACCAAAAACTTATCGAGAATTCACCAAATTATATTGAAGCATACCTACGTAAATCTGCATTATTTATAAAAATGGAATTATATAAACAGGCATTAAGTTTGAATCTAAAAATACTAAAAATTAACCCGCAATACACTACAGTATATTCAGACATAGGGCTTTGTCTTGACAAACTCGGAAAAACAAGTGAGGCAAAAAGATATTACCGCAAATACCTTTCGGCAATGCCGGAATCAGAAAACGTAAATCTTGTGCTTCAGCGAGTTGAAAAATTAAGACAGATAAAAAAAGTTGAACAAAAATTCACATTAGTATAGAGGATATACTTTAGGATATTTACATTTTTAAAATTTGGGTGTAATATAAACAATTAATAAGGACTAAACGATGATTGACAAAATTACATCTGTGAATTTATCAACTTCATGCCATATGAATAACTTTATTAAAGGTAAAGAGATTTCGTACGGTCAGATGAACCTGAAAAAATCACCGGAAGTCCAGCAGCACGGAAAAGATATTACTACAAAAGATAAACTTCTCGCTGCAGCAGGAGCTATAACCGGCGTATCCATTCCGCTTTTAACGTTTATGAAAAGACAAAAAGCTCCTAATATTTTTAGAGTAAAATACAAAGTTCAGCATATGATAACTATGGCAGCTTGCGGCAACATCGGCGGAATCCTTGCCAGTTCTATCGGTGAACCGAAAGAAGATATCAAAAAGAAATGGAAAGAAGGAGCGTTCCAAATGGTATTAACATCAGCCCCGCTGCTCCTTGTAGACGGCTCTATTGCACTTTGCAGCAAGTCTAAAAATCCTAAAATTAATAACAACATAACAAAAATAATTTGCTCTGTTCTTGGTGTAACAATCGGTTCAAATTCAGCAGCCGCACTGTTTAACTCTCTTCGCTCCGAAAAAGAAGCAAAGAAACCTAAACGTGAACTTAAGCTAAAAGATATGATTGCTAATCTTGATGATGCGGTCGCAATCTGCGTACTTGCAAAGATTCCGTTTGCCGACAAAATACACATCGAACGAGCTCTGCCTGTAATCTACTCCATCTGCGGTTACCGCTCAGGTACCGGCGACAGAAAAAGAGCATAGCTTCGCTCGTACCTTGCTCTGAATGACGAGTTAATTGCTAGTCATTCTAAGGAAGTTTACGATCGAAGCAATCCGTTTTTTTAGCGGCAAACACATTCCATAATGGCGGCGTTTATATTATTTACCCACTCCTAGTATTCAGGTTTTTGCGGCT
>JAMPCZ010000140.1 GCA_023665935.1 Muribaculaceae bacterium
TTTCTCAGCTAATTGCCCCGCCGTTAAATAAATGCCAGCCAGATTTTCTGTTTGTACATGTGAAGTCAATTCATAAACAAGCCAAAGCATATCGCCCGGAATTTTATAAAAATGTTCGTTATCCATTATGTTCACTGTTTATTGCCTCCTGTATATGTTTTTTAACTTCTTTTGTTTCTTTTGCTGTTATAAATACTTTTTTAACCGCTAAAGGTTCGCCGTCTTTGCCTGTGATTTCTCTTTGGCTTGCGTCTTTCCAGCCAAAATTCTTTAGGGCAAAAATAGCACCAGCCGGAGTGGCTGTACATAAAAGCTTTTCGTACTCTCGTTCAATCCTAAGCCTTGCCCTTTTTATAGTGTAAGAAAACTCCTCGTTATTTTCGTAATCATAAAAAGATTGACGACTGGAAAAGCCAAGGAAAAAAGCTAAACCTGTAACGGTAGGAGCCGGAACCTCAAACACACCCATTTTGGTGGGTACTATTCTTTTATCAGGACAATTTTTAAAATATTCATCAATCTTTTTTTGAAGTTCTGCAGGGGTTTTATAAATTGGAGGACGTCCGCCTGTGTTTTCTTTTTTCTTAGCCATTTTTGACCTCGCAGTTCATAGTCCACATATAAAGGAATAAATCTTTTAGTTGAAAACCTTTCTCATACCATTTCATAAGCGAATGAATATATGGCATTGTATCATTCAGTTTGAAACCTTCTTTCAAAAAATCCAATAAAGACAAATGAAGAAAAAGCCGCCACTCAATCGGCATTAATTCTGTTCCAATAATTTCAGCTTCAACAATTTTAAAATCTTCGCCTTGGCAAATTTCATTGTAATAAACATAAGACCCATTGTTATAAACCGTATGCCACAGTCTCAATCCATCGTTTTCGATTGTAGTAGTTTCATTATTAAAAATAGGGAGGGGGCAATAATTACTAAGCTCTCTGTAACAGCGCGCCATAATTTCCCAAGGGTTCAAATCGGTAATCTTGCGTTTGTTGTAAGACCCGCGTTTTATCCCTGTTTTTCCATCGTTTACAACAGGGATATACTCTGATAAATCAAATAAACTCTGTTGTTTTAATTCCATGCTTTACTCTATAGCAAATTGCATGGACACAAACATCCTACTTTGAGCTATTTTTATAAAAAACTTTAAATTACAATGTTAAAGAAAGGTTTTTAACAACCCTGGCAAGTACTGTAAAATTGCAATCTTTCAGTTCTTTTGGAGTTAAAATTTTGGGAGCATAAGTTTTTGAATTTGCGAAATAAAACTTAACATTTCCGTTGGTTTGAACAGATATACCGCAGATAAATACAAAAGTCTTACCCTCGTTTTCCGTTGTAAAAACATAAACCCCGCTATTTATTATATCGGTTTCTGATATATCAACCAAAAGCGTATGATTATGCTTAAGGGGATATTCGCCAAAGTCCATCTTATCCCCTATCATTTTTATAACACGAAGGTTTTGAGCTTCTTTTTTCCAATCATTTTCAATTAATTCTCTATCAAGCCAAAGGGTTGTTATAAGATTATTTTTCATCCGCTGGTTTTGAACGTTTTCAATCTCAAGATATGGAATTTCAAAATATTCTTTCTTTTGTTTTAAAGAAATACCTAAACCATTTTCAATTTTCTCAATCTGTTCTTGTGTTAAATTATCTTTTTTTGTTCTTGATATATGCTGCCTTGAACGTTCAAGCACAGCTGCCATATCTTGAAGGGTTACTTCCCGATTAAGCTGCAATTGAGCGTATGCCATAGCTTGTATTATATTTATGTTACACATTGTGCACCTCTATTTACATTTTGTAAACAGTAACTTGACATATTGGAATATTTAAGTTACATTTATATCGACATTGTATACCGAATGTAACCAAAAAGCAAGTCTTTTATGGGAAATTTGTTAATGCCATTTTTGCGGAGGATAGATATATGAAACTAACTTTTGAAATCCAAAACGAAGAAATTAAACAAAAAATCACACTTTTAAGAGATAAATGCGAAAATTTCACTTCCTTGTTTCATACCTGGATTTTAGACCTTGATTTGGACAATATCGTAATTCAGAGTTAATATAACTTCATGTTTGATTGAATGTTATTCAAAGAGGAGATATAATAAAAAAAAGAGAGGTTTTGGAGACCTCTCAGAGATTGACAGCTAATGCAGAAGTTTTGGAGGCTTCCACACTGTCGTTTTGGATTATGTGGGCGGATTTATTTCCGCCTTTTGTATTTTATTATAACTCTTATTGCCGGCATTGGCTTAAAGGGCTTGACAATCTTTACATTTTATATCTCAATGTACTAGTACCAAAGTAGGTAGCATTTTCTGTAAAAAGTCTTTCTGACAAGGGCATGGTTTGGTAAAGATTTGTGAATTTATGTTAAAGATTAACCTGGGGCTTTAGTTGTTCAGGCTTCATTGTATAGGTCTTAAATTCAGGTATTTTCTTTTTATTGTAAACAGCATAACGCAGGCGCTTAAGATATTTTATGTCCTTTTCGCCCCGCTCCATAATTAAAACACACGTGGGGGTACGTTTTGTCTTTTGCCCGTAATAAAGAGCTTGCCCGATACACTCGTGCCACTTTGGCGCAAAGTCAAATTCCACAGCCAAAGTATCTGTCAAACAATCTACCCGGGTTTTATAGTTTAACTGATATTCTAATTGTCCGCCACGTGCCTTGCACCACTGTTCCTGGTATGCTTTTTCAGGGTAAGGGTGTGAGGAATAAGCACTGTTGGTGAATAAAAAAAGAAATAGCAATAAAATAAAACGCATAGAAATTTATACCAAAACAGCTTTTACCTTTTCAAAATCCTCTAAAATAGAAGTCATTCTCGAAGGCTTTATATTTTTATTGGCATAGCGTGCATCCCTGCTGTAAGAGTACAGTCTGTTATAATAGGCATAAATATCACTATTTTTTAAAGCTTTACAATTTAATAGTAAAAATTTTATGTTATCGTGCGAATTGATAGTATTAATCGGTACCCCATTTTTATAAAGATAAGCCTTTGCAAGACACAAGGCACTATAAAAAATTGCCACTACCTGCCAGTTAATAAAACAATTATGTTCTTTTAAAAATTCGTAAAGTCTATAATTTTCTTCCGATTTATCCAAAAACTGTTTGCAAAAATTTTCTAACATGCCTTCAAAGCGCTCCTTGGAAGAATATTTATTTCCCCTTCGATTTCATCATCCTGATAGATAAATATTTCCGGGAAATATCCGTTTTCACTTTCCCAAACAGAAAATTTCTTAAAAATTTCTCTTTCTTCGGTTATATTTTCGGTGGGCACAAAGATATATATTTCAAGTTTTTCTGCAAGATTAAGGAAAACCGAATTTATTTTTATTTCCTCTTTAATTGAAAAAATAGTATTAAACAAGGAAAACATAAAGTTTACGCGTTCCCTGTTTATGTCAATATCTCTTTTTAAATCGTTTTCTTGTAAGCTCATAATTTAAATACCCTTATATGATATCATTCTAACACCGAATAGTGCATTTTGAATAGACAACTATTTGTAGATTAAAATCAAATAACAAAGCGAGAAAGCATATAGGATACAAATCCAACTTTCTCGCAATAATGGTAGCAAATAACTTTTACGGACATACATCCAGTTATTATGCGAACAGCATAGCTACATTTATATTATACCACAATTTTATTGTTTTTAACAAAAATAAGATTGGAACTTTTTACACATTTTCGGGCGTATTATTTTCGTCACTTTCTTTGCTTGATTTCGCATTATTTTCTATTTCTTTTAAAGAATTGAGGGCAATTAGAATATACCCAATTCCGGCAACAACAAAGCTGGTTAAAT
>JAMPCZ010000141.1 GCA_023665935.1 Muribaculaceae bacterium
TATTCAGGCAAATTTAAGACTTGTTGTAAGTATTGCGAAAAAATACATCGGTCAGGGCGTACTTTTTATGGATTTGGTACAAGAAGGCTCTATCGGACTTATACGCGCGGCGGAAAAGTTTGATTACACAAAGAATTTTAAATTCTCAACCTATGCAACCTGGTGGATAAAGCAGGCAATAATAAGAGCGATTGCAAACAATTCAAAATCAATCCGGATTCCGGTGCATATGGCTGATAAAATTAGAAAATATAAACGGGCATTTTCAAAATTATCCGCAGAACTTGACCGAGAACCGACAGATGGCGAAATCGCAGAATATTTGGATATTCCGATAAACAAGCTGAATAAGATTAAACAATCTATCCAACTTGAGCCAATCAGTTTAGAAACGGCGGTTACGGACGATTTATGTATAGGAGATTATATTGAGGATAAGTCTTGTAATTCTCCTGAGGAACAGACAAAAAATGAGTTTCTGCAACACGGGATACCTGAGGTGTTGAAAAACTTAACCGAACGGGAGGAAAAAGTTTTAATTCACAGATTTGGGATAAATTCAACAACTCCAAAAACTTTGGCTCAGCTCGGGGAATTAATGGGATATTCAAAAGAGCGAATCAGGCAAATTGAAGACGGAGCAATAAACAAACTCAGACATGACAGCAAGTTCGCACATCTGAAAGATTACATCGAAGCTTAATCATACTCATAAAAAATCATCATCTTTCATCACTGATATAAGAGAAATCTTGTATCAGTTTTATTTTACAAATGAGGCAAAAATTCTGTCATTCTGAAATTTATTCAGAATCTTAGAATTTTTGCTTAATTACTTAATTGGGCTTCTAGCAAGGATTTTGCAAACTCAACGGACTGTTCATTAATTGTTCCGCCTGCAAGTTCTGCAATTGCTTTTATTCTGTTTTCACCGGTCAATACGTACACTTCAACTATTGTTTCATCCTGCTGGGATTTTCTGACATAGAAATGTTTGTCAGCTTTTGAGGCGATAATTGCCTGGTGGGTAATCACAATAATTTGATGAGATTTACTCAGTTCAACCATTTCATCAGCAACACTTTGAGTCGCCTTACCCGAAATACCCGTATCAATTTCATCAAAAATAACGGTGTCAATATCATCATTTTGCGCAAATATTGACTTAATCGCAAGCATGACACGCGAAATTTCACCCCCTGAAGCAACTTTAGCTAAAGGTTTTAAATCCTCAGAAACGTTTGTTGAAATCATAAACTCAACGTTATCAGCTCCATTCGGGGATAATTCTTTTTGAGTAATTCTGATTTCAAACCGCGCTTTCGGCAACTCAAGAAAAGCAAGCTTATCTTGAATCAACACCGATAATACCTGAGCATAATTCTTTCTGTTTTCACTGATTTCTGCGGCTATAGAATTAAGATTTGATTCAATAGCCAAAATCTCTTTCTCTAAATTCTCAACATTTTTAGTTGAGAATTCAATCCCCTCAAGTTCTGTAATAAAATTTTTATAACTGTTAAGTACTGATTCTAAAGTCCCGCCGTATTTACGTTTTAACTTATCCATTAAAAACAGGCGTTCTTGGATTTCATCAAGTCTTGCAGTGTCATTATCCAAACTTTGACTGTAATCTCTCAATTGAGAGGATATATCACGCAAATTCTCAATTGAATCAATGAATTGCTGGCTCAAAGGCTCTAACTTATTGTCATAAGATACCGCTTTTGAAATTTCAAATTTAATTTTAGTCAACGCCTCAAGAATAGAACCGTCATCCCCATTTATTGCCCAATACGAACCCCCTGTCAAATCCTTGAGCTTTTCAGCATTAGCCAAAACTTCCAATTCCTGAGATAATTCTTCATCCTCATTTTCGCTTTGAATCTCAGCTTCCTCAATCTCATTGATTTGAAATTTTAAAAAATCAATTTGGGATTCCGTGGCATTAGCAGCATTTCTAGACTCAGACAGCTGCTTCTTTAAAGATTCATATTGGGAATACAGATCCTTATAATCTGCCAACAGGTGCCCGTAATCGTTTTTTCCGTACGAATCTAAGAGATTTATGTGATACTGAGGCTGCAAAAAGGTATAAGTCTGATGCTGTGAATGGATGTCAACAAACAGCGTCCGCAAGCTTTTAAGCAATTCTTGATTAACCAGGGTTCCATTTATCCTTGAACGAACCGAACTTTGGGTTATTTCTTTTGTAATAATTACCTCTGAGCCGAGATTATCTATACCGTTTTGCTCAAACAATTCTGACAAATTATGTTTTGTATTTTCAAGCGTTATCTCGATATTTGCCTTGTCGCAGCCGGTTTTTATTACATCTTTTGAAACCCTTGACGAAAAAACTAAATCAATCGCATTCAATATAATACTTTTACCTGCACCGGTTTCACCGGTTATAATATTTAACCGGTTATCAAAATTGGCGCACAGTTCATCTATTAATATGTAATTTTTTAGTTTTAACTGTTTAATCATAGGTCACTTATCTTTGAAGCACTGCAGCTCCGCAGCATTTTTTGTATTTTTTACCACTGCCGCAAGGACATGGGTCATTTCTTCCGATTTTTTGTGTTGTGTCAATTTGAGGTCTTGATTCGTTATCTTCAATTAGCCCAAGAGTACTGGAGAACGCATTTGAACGATACAGCACCGTAGTTGATGAAATAATTTTATTATTAATATATCTTCTTTTATATTTGTTTAAAAGTTTATCCAGGCTGTAATTCTTTGCCAACACAGAATTTACAATTTCCATAAAATTCTTGTGTTTTGAAGCAACGGTACGAATCAAATTAGCACTGTATTTATCATTTTGAAGAAAGTATTTGATACAAGAATCATAATTGAGGATTTTGGTATAATCTTTTACTTCAAAAATCTTGTTAAAAGTTCCATAGAACGGAATTGCATATAATCCCAATTCTTCATCATAAATAATACCGACATCGTAAATTTCTTTATGTGATGAGAAACCGCCTAACGAATTTTCAAGGAAATTATCGTAAGAATTATTGAATTCAGACACATTGAAGAATTTATACTCATCAGGTTCGGCAATCAATTCAGAATAGTCAGCTTTTGTACCTTCTTCCGCATAATCATTAAAAAGTCCGATTAAATTGTCTGCAAATTTGTTGGTTGTAATGATTTCAGTTGTCCCAAAAAACTCCACAAATTTCTTATAAATATCTGCAACATCCGCCTCAACTTCAGCTTGTTTTTCAGGATTGTCAAGATAAACAAGTTCCGGATTTTGAATAATTTTTGCAACCGCAAAACGGTAAGCATCATCTTTTTTCGTACCCGGCAAAACGCCTGAAATTTCAAGCAGGAAGTAATCACCGTTTATGTTAACAATACGGGCAATAATGTAATCTCCCGAGCCCAATCCTCTAAATGAAGTCATTTTCATCAAAGAGGTAATCATATACTTACGTTCATTGACGATATTTAGTAACTCAAAACCTGTTTTGGTGACTTTTTTGATTTCAAAAACAGAAGAAATTGATTCATCAATGGCTTCAACAACATCTTTGGTGTATTTATCAAGACCTTTTGAGTTTTCCAAATACAACTGCGGAATACTTTTTAAATCTTCACCCAAATTTCTTTCTAAAATATAGCTGAAACAAGCCGCCTGCACAGGAACCTGAGATTTTGTATTTGCACTGATAGTTCTTAAATACTCATTAAAATCAGCTCTCACAACTTCATCTGCCTGAATAAAATCGGCGATATTTTTTATAATTGCATTAATACTGTCTAAACGTTCTTGAATATTCATGCTTTCTCCCTTTAAAATAAGTCTGTCCTATAAAATAGAATATTACACATCT
>JAMPCZ010000142.1 GCA_023665935.1 Muribaculaceae bacterium
ACCTTCCAGAAGATAATATCTTAGAAAGGCTCTTTACTTCTAATTACGATAACGCAAACGAGTATGTCATAGCTTCAATAGGGCTTACTAAAACAGATATTTGCGATTTAAGTATAAAGCTTAGCCTAACAGGCTTTGGATACGCAATTAAACGGGTGAATGTACATCCCGCAAATGAGGGCTGCAACAATGTCCAAAACAAGTAAAATTATATATTTTTTAATTTCAGTACTATTTTTTAGCCTTATAGATGTCTATTTTTCAGAACTAATATTAAATGATTTGCGGTTTAAAGCTCCAGAAAACCCTTTCTTTGATTTAATATTTGTTCAAAATACCGGAGCAGCATTTAGCATTCTCGAAAATTCTCAAATCTTTTTAATCATTTTTTCTATTGCAGCAATTTTTCTTATATTATTTTACGCGATTAGAAATGCTGAGAAATTTTCTACTTTTGCAGCATTCTGGGCATCAATGCTTGTTGCAGGAATCGTTTGCAACATGTACGAAAGAATTTATTTTGGATTTGTAAGAGACTTTATTAAATTGAATTTTATTAATTTTCCCGTGTTTAACATCTCTGACATTTTTATCAATATAAGCGTGCTCGCATTAATAATAATCATTGTAAAAAATAAGTATCTCAAAAAATGAAAATCATTATAGATGAAACAACAGAGGATTTAAGAATAGATTCTTATCTGGCTGAAATATTGCCTGATATTTCGCGTTCTAAGGTTCAAAAAAGTATAAAAGACGGCGAAATAAAGGTAAACGGAACAAAGGTCAAAGCCTCATACATCTTAAAAGCATGTGATATTGTAGAACTTGGAGATTTTTCAAACGAATCTTGCTGTATTGAACCAGAAGATTTACCACTCGAAATCATTTGGGAAGATGAAAACATGGCTGTCGTAAACAAACCTTCCGGAATGCTCACACATCCAACAACAACTGAATGCAGCGGAACTCTTGTAAATGCTCTTCTATTTAAATATGGAGAAAATTTATCTAATATAAACGGAGATTTTAGACGAGGAATCGTGCATAGACTTGATAGAAATACTTCCGGACTTTTAATGATTGCAAAAAATAATAAAACGCATGAATTTTTAGTTAATGAAATGAAAGAAAAAAATTTCATTAAAAAATATATCGCAATTGTTAAAGGAATCCTTGAAGAAAACGATTTTGAAATAAATGCTCCAATTGGAAGGAATCCAAACCAACCACAAAAACAATGCGTAAAAGATGACGGCAAAGAGAGCTTAACACTTGTTCATGTTTTAGAACGATTAGAAGGCGCTACACTAGTTGAGTTAACGCTCATCACAGGTAGGACTCACCAAATACGAGTACATATGGCTCATATAGGACATCCTGTCTACAATGACACCCTTTATGGTTTTGGAAAGGTGAAAATTAAAACAGAAGAACAGGTTCTGCAATCTTACAAACTTGAGTTTACCCAACCTTTTACAAACAAAAGAATTCAACTCGAAATTTCACCTGACGAAAAAATCAAAAAAATTTTAAAATCATTAAAGAAATAAATTCATACAAACATATGATAAAGAAAAACCGAAATAACGCTAAAATAATAAATGTCATGTTATTGGGCAGTCGGGATGGAACAAGAATTTAATTTTTCTTCATACAACAAAATAGTACGAGCAACAGCCGAAGAGCTGGAAGCATTGTGGATGAGTTATTTCGAAGATCATGATAATAAAAAAATTCGAGATCAGCTTATTTTGCAGTACATTTATCTTACCCGATATGTTGTAGGTCGAGTGAAAGTTGCATTACCACCTTCGTTTTCTTATGAAGATATTTCTAGTTATGGAATAGAAGGTCTAATTGATGCTGTTGAAAAATATACTCCTAAAATGGGTGCGAGATTTGAAACCTATGCACTTGTTCGTATTCGTGGAAACATTATTGACAAAGTTCGCTCACAGGATTTTCTACCACGAAGCGTTAGAAGAAAAATCAGAGATGTAAAAGAAGCTCAAGAAGAATTAAAAAAACAATTTGGCAGAGCAGCGACAAATAGTGAAATCGCAAACTATTTAGGAATTGAAAGAGAAAAAGTTGAACAGTTACTAGCTGATGACACAACAATTACTTCTATTTATGATAAAAAAGGTGCCTCTGACGGAGATATTGAAATCATTGATACAATTGAAGATTCTCATAACTTAGCCCCGCATGAACAGCTTGAGGAAAAGGATGTAAAAAAAGAATTGGAGGGGGCTTTGAGACGTTTACCTGAAAGAGAGCGTACAATTATGGTGCTTTACTATCACGAAAACATGACACTAAAAGAAATCGGAGATACAATCAATATTTCAGAATCCCGCGTTTCACAGCTTCATGCTCAAGCTATCATGAAACTTAAAAACTTGCTTAGCGAAAACAGAACAGAGAGACTGAAAAAAAGTATTATTTAAGGTAATACGCTATCCCCTGATATTTTTTCACCTTTAATCACATATTTAGCAGTCTGAGTTTTCATTAAATGATTATCGATTAATGAGAATGATTCTAATGTAAGACTGTTAATTCCGTTAAATTCGTTTTCACTTAACCTTAAAGTGACAGTATCGGTCAAAACTTTATTACCATCATAAGGCAGCTTTTTAGAAAAAACTACAAGATTGCCCTCGACTGTTCTTACTGAAATTTCAGCATTAGCTCCAGAAAAAGGGTTATCTAAAGTTATTTTGTCACCAACTCTTGAAAGCGTCCAAAAGTCAACACTTTGAGGTTTAAAAACAGATAGTGCATTCGTATCTTCAAGTTTTGCATTAACTCTCCAGCTCCCGTACAACGCATTCGGAACTTCTTCAACCGAGACTCCGGCTTCTAAGACCTCGGCATTCACAAAATGGGGTAAACAGAATAGTAAAAATAAGAGCAAGTATCGTTTCATAATACTTATTATAACTATTTTTTCAGCACAGGCAAGAGGAGAATGTTTATTAAATTTTGTAACAAAAACTAAAGTTTATTAAAATTATGCCGATAACTATCATACGGAGAAAATATGAGTATCAATCCATTTGGAAATTTACCTGCAAATCAAGATATTCGTCTAAGCTTTAGAAGCATAGACTCAAATAATGACGGGAAAATTTCAGAAGAAGAATTTAAAGATATAGCAAATAAATTTGATATTAAATTTGAAGACTTTGACGTTAACGGAGACTTAGAAATTGATGATAGTGAATTCTCCATGATTGAAGAGCTTATGGAAGCTGCGCAAGAAGAAGCAATACAAGGAGAAAATGAAACAAAAAGCGGCAATGGTTCTGACTATACTTTTGACTTAAGCATTATTGATAAATTTCCTCCACTTGCAACCGGTTTTAACTTTAATGCCCGCTGGGGAAGCATTAAAAATGATAGCAGAGATAGTGATTTTAAAACAGCTTATGATGCAGCAATAAAAAATCTGGAAAAATCTTCTATTGACGGCATGAAAGAAGACGCGAGAAAAAACCTTGGAAGCGACAGGGTTAAAAACTTCTTAAAAACAGAACTAACATCTACTCTGCAACAAAAAGGCTTATCATTTGCAGATGTAGAAACAATTTTTGAAAATGTCTATGCTGACACTGTAAATCAAACACTTGAAACGGAAGGTATATTTACTACAACCAGCCATTCAAGCAAAGGGTTTATAAGCAGAACAGATTTAGTTACCTCCGGCAAATGCGATTCTAAAGCATTATTAACTCAACTCATCCTAAACTTTAACCAAAATATGTCAGAC
>JAMPCZ010000143.1 GCA_023665935.1 Muribaculaceae bacterium
CACCCTTTCACGGTGTAGACAGCGATTCGAATTCGCTTGGGGGTACCATTTAAAATAATCAAGGAGCGTCAAGCTCCTTTTTATGTAAAAAGGATATCTAAAATGTTTTTACAAAACCGACGTAGCAAATATATTTTGAAAGGCTTGTTTTAATTAAACGAGAAGTATTTGCGTATCGGAATAAAGATGTTAAAACAAGACCTTGAAGTTTGCAGGGTCTTGTTTTTTGTTACAAAATGTAAATATTAATTGTAAAAAAGGCAATTATTGGATTTTAGGAAAATTAAAGAAAAGGTGAAGGTAAAATTTATGAAACATAGAAATATTCGACGAAGCTCAATTGTAAAAGCGAATGCTCCAATCGTGAAATTAATGAATTTAATTTGGGGCTTGTAATATACAGGCAATTGAGCGGTAAATGCGTATGTCTGCAGTGGTGCGATTTATGTGTTTACCCCGGATAAGGATAGGAAATGATACCAAAATTAACAGCAAGTACAATTTATTCCACATTAGGAAATAACAGTTCAAAAGTCCCTTTGGCAATAAAAGATATTGCCAACAGCTGCGGTTTAACGGCAGCTTCTTATATGTCAGGGGATAATGCAGAGGGAAAAGATAGATTTATAGATGAATTCGGTACTCAGGCAATATGGCTTTGGGGAATTCCGGCTTACAAAAAAGGGCTGGATATCGTGATGTATAAACCGGTCAAAATTGATCCTGAAGTTGATGTGAGAATTCTTAAAAACCAAGAGATTTTAAAGGCGGCTAAAGAATTTGCACCGACAAAAGAAATTTTGGCAAGTTTAGAAAAAGTTGCTTCTCATCAAAAACTTGCAAAGAATTTGAATATTGCAAAATTTGCATTATCGACTGCGCTAACAGCAGCGTCTTATCTTGGATTGACAAAATTCAGACATAATTATACAGAAAAGCAAATTAAAAAAGAAATAGCAGAAAAACAAAAAAACGGCAGAGGTATTTTTGCAAGAAAACCATCTGCCAATATTCAGTTTTCATCAGCTTTCTCCGCCGTTCATAATAACCTTCACAACAAGAAGAATGTAGCTTTTACCGGCGGAGTTCAGGATTTCGTTTTTGATCCGGTGAAAAATCTTATGATTGTTGATGGAATAATTACGGGCGAAAGACTCAGCCACTCTAAAAATCCGCAGGATTTCTTTGGGTATGTAATCAAAGAAGGCAGTTTTTGGGCGTTTATGTATCTTGCCGGACCGTTGATTGCAAAAGCTATGGAGAAAGCTGCAGATAAGAAAGGCAAATCAATTGACCTTGATGCAAGGGTGATTTTCGGGGAGCAATTGAAAAATTCAATACAGGACGGCTCTTTAAAATCTCATTTGGAAGCGTTTAAGGCTGCGGATGTTTCGGATGTTGATATTTACAAATTTGCGGTTAATCCAAAGACGAAAAATCTTGTGGTCGATATGGCAAAGACATCTGATATTATTTCGCAAGTTAAAGATTCTGAACTTGTTGATACAAGGAAATATGTCGATTTAGGCGCACTGAGAGGTGTTCATTCCAAGCTTGAAAAACTGTTAACGCAGTATGAAAATTCAGGAAGTACGGTTGACGAATTTTTGAAATCAGTGAGAAAAATGAAAAAAGGTGCGGTTTTGAAAAATATCGGTTCGTGCATAGGGGCGTTGGGCTTGCTTGCTCCTGTAATAATGCTTGTGACAAGAAAATTTGGTACCGGGGCTGATTATCAGGTAAGAAAAGATATTGAAGATAAGATGTCTGCTAATAAGTAGACGTTTTAATTATTTTCAGCTCGTAATGCTCATGAGTCCGAGTTGACTAATTTTATAATCTTCTAATTTATTGCACATTGGTATCGCGATGACGAGTGTCGTTATCGTGAGCAGCCCGTAATGGAAAGAAATTCTTTGGTGATATGCCCTTTCTAGACTGCTTATTAACTTATTCACCTATTAACCTATTAACTTTTCAACCACACTCATTGACAATTAAACACCTAGTAAATAAAATGATAATAGTTATCAATTTAGAGAATTCATGAATTATTCACGACAAAGAGAAAAAATCCTTAATACGTTGACAGAAAATGCAATACATCCGACGGCGGAAGAGCTTTTGGAGATTTTGAAACGTGAGGAGTCGAGTGTCGGGCTTACTACCTTGTACAGGAACCTGAATAAGCTTGCACAAGCCGGTATGATTAAAAAAATTGACGGACTGGAAGCGTCCGCACATTTTGATCATAATACTTTTGAACATTATCATTTTATTTGCAAAAAATGTAAGAGGGTATTTGATATTACAGCGGATATAGCCCCTGATTTGGTAAAAAATGCCCGGTTGGCTACAGGATTTGATATTGAAAGTCATGATATAGTGTTTCATGGTATATGCAGTGAATGTAAAAATAGAAAGGAAAACAACTGATTATGGAAAAATGGGTATGTACAGTTTGCGGTTATGTTTATGATCCGGCAGAAAATGATAATGTAGCGTTTGAAGATTTGCTGGAAGATTATACTTGTCCGTTGTGTTCTGTTGGCAAAGATCAATTTGAAGTAGAAGAATAAGAATAATTTTTTCACACGAGAGAAGATCAAAAATTTTACCATTCTGAAGTTGATTCAGAATCTTGAAAATTTTGGTCTTCTTTTTTATATAAAACCCAAGTTAAAATTTCAAAAAATGTGGAGTACTTGACAGAATTATCGTACTTTTTACACTAAATGTTAAGAATGTAAAGTTGGCTCTATGAGCGGGTTTTGGCGGTCAGAATTTTTGCAAATGACCCCATGGGGGTTGAAATTTTAAATTTTTGTAATATTATAGGTACATAAACATATTCAAGAAAGACGAAAATCTTATCAAAAAGTAGGAACAAAAAAGTAGTTTTTCAAGAATTTTCAATTTACAACTAGAGGATTTCATTTTGAAAAAATTATTACTATTCACTATTGCACTGGTGTATATGTTATTTTCGCCTGTGCACGCAGCCAATGTAAACACAGTGAAGGCAGCGATAGTAAAACATTCTATCGAAATGGGTGTAGATCCGGCAATCGCACTAAGTATAGCAAAAACAGAATCCGGTTTCAGACATGAGGCAAGAAGCTCTCATGGTGCTGTCGGGGTTTTTCAGTTAATGCCTTCAACCGCAAGAAGAATGGGGCTAAACCCGTATTCACTTGATGATAATATCAAGGGCGGTATTATGTATTACAAATCAATGTATAAGATGTTTGGTTCTATGGAACTTGCTTTGGCGGCATACAACGCTGGTCCTGCAAACGTAAAAAAATATCGTGCGGTACCTCCGTTCAGTGAAACAAGAAGATTTGTTGCAAAGATTATGACGGATTACAGACAGTACAAGGCTCATCCTGATCCGGCGATGGTTGCGGCTAAGAGTGCACCGGCTTCTATTAACGGAAGCAGCGTGATTGCTCAGACACCTTCCGCAAAAGCTCCTGTCCCGATGGTTAAAATCGAACAGGCGAGAACGCTGAATGTTCAGATGTTGAAGGAAACTCCGATAGAGGTCGAGGTTAAATCGCAATCTGTTGCAATATAATTTTTGGTTATGAAGTTTAAAAAAGATGAAGATAAAATCTTCATCTTTTTTTTTTATGTTCTCATTATAGTGAGAAGTTTTGAGCAGAGTAGTTGGTACGGCAAAAAATTCTAAGATTCTGAATAAATTTCAGAATGACAGAATTTT
>JAMPCZ010000144.1 GCA_023665935.1 Muribaculaceae bacterium
ATCTAAAAGAGGTGTTGAAGGCGGACAAATGCCTGCTTACAGAAGACTTCCTAAATTAAAAGGATTCCAAGTTTATAACAAACTTAACTATGCTCAAATTAATGTTGGCAGAATCGATGCTTTAGGACTTTCTGAAATTTCTTTAGAAGCTTTAAAAGAAAAATTAACTATTCACCCATCTTGCGTTGGCTTAAGAGTTTTAGGCAACGGTGAAATTAAATCAGCAGTTACAGTTAAGGCAGCTTACGTAACTCCATCTGCAAAAGAAAAAATTGAAGCTGCCGGAGGAAAGGTTGAGTTAGTATAATGGCACAAAACTTAAAAATGCCTACAACTGATGATTTGATGTCAATGTGGAATGCTTCAGGCTTAAAGCAGAAGATTCTTTTCACATTCCTGATGATTGCACTTTGGAGATTTGGTGTTCAAATGCCTTTATATGGTATTAATAACCAAATTTTCCAAAACATCGCAAACGGAAATAATATCATAGGTTTCCTTGATTTATTTTCAGGCGGTGCGTTAGGTAAGGTTTCAATCCTGGCGTTAGGTATCGGCCCATTCATCACTTCATCAATTATTGTTCAACTTGTTTCTGTAGTTATTCCTTCATTGGAAAAATTACAAAAAGAAGAGGGCGAAGCCGGAAGAAGAAAGCTATCTCAGTATACAAGAGTGTTTACTGTAGTGCTTGCAATCTTCCAATCATTTGTATTCATGTTGTACCTGCATCATCTGCCGGGTGCAATTATGCCGCAGGTTAATCCTGTTGCTTTCTATGCAAGTTCAATTTGCGTGTTGACAGCAGGTGCGCTTCTGGTAATGTGGATTTCTGAACTTATCACTGAAAACGGTATCGGTAACGGCGGTTCATTGATAATCTTCTGTGGTATCCTATCAGGAATTCCTTTATATGCGCAAAATACTGCAAAGCTTGTTAAGCCGGATCCTACTTTGCAAATGGGATTATTCTTATTACTTGCAATCTTCTTCTTGGCAATGATTCTTATTGTAATCATGCAAGAAGCTGTAAGAAAAGTAATTATTGTAAATCCAAAACGCCAAATCGGGAATAAGGTTTATGGCGGTATGAATTCGTTTATTCCGTTCAAGCTTAATCCGGGCGGTGTTATGCCGATAATCTTTGCGATTGCGATATTGTTGTTCCCTTCAACAATTTTTGAATTGTTAAGACAGGCTGATTTTGGGTCTGTTACGTTTAATAATGTGATTGCAAAATTGGCGGTGTTTATGAGTCCAAGCGGTATTTGGTATTATCTTTTGTATGTTGGTCTAATTATTGTGTTGACATTCTTCTACGCATCAATTATGCCGAATATGCAGCCAAAAGATATTGCTGATAACTTGAAAAAATACGGCTCGTCTATTCCTGGTATAAAGCCGGGCAGACCTACAGCCGAAGCTCTTGATAAAATCTTGTCAAAAACAACATTTATTGGAGCTATGGGACTGGGTATTATTGCTCTTGTTCCGTCATTTGCAAGTTATTTGACGCATATTTCTACCCTGCAAGGTATTGGAGCTACATCTCTAATCATTATGGTTGGTGTTGCTCTTGATTTAATCAATCAGGTTAGAACGCATTTACTTGCAAGAAATTATGAATCTTTCTTGAAAGATATGTAATATTTAATAAAAAAGCGGCGGCGATTGAATTCTCAATCGCCGCCTTTTTCTGTCATTCTGAGCGTAGCGAAGAATCTCAAAATTTGAATTTTTCAATCGCACACTTTTGTTGTTTTCATTATAATTCTTCAAGCATTTTATCAAGTTTTTTATTAAAGTATTCAGATACTTTTTCTCTGATTTCAGTTTCAATATTTTCTTTAAGAGTGGTCAACGATTCTTTTTTCTTATTTAATTTTCTTATTTTCTCATATTCCAAATCGATTTCATTTTTGCAATCCTCTATTGCAATCTTCAAACTATTTGATTTATATCTTAAATTTCCAACACCGGCTTCTTCTTCCAGTGCAGCATCATACGCGGCGAGTATTCTCCAATCATTTTCTTCGCATTTTTTAGTAACACCATCAACAAGAGATTCTCCGGATAAACTGCCATCTCTCCTTGCATAAGTGCAGAGGGCACTATAGTTTGGTTTAATGATTGCATAATCTCCTCCAAGTCCTCCAAACTCTCTTGAATTTCTTTCGATGCGTACTGCAGTATGATCTTCTTCTCTTGCTTTCAATATTTGAAATGCTTGGTTAACTTCATATGGGTCACGTTGGGCAGTTCTTTTTAGTATACTTTTTGTTTCATCATCGTTTGAAAATTTTGCTTTGAATGCTGTTTGTGCCGGTCTAGCGGTGTAATTGATTCCTGAAATGTTCATTTTCTAATTTCCTTTTCTGTTTTTCTGCTAATGTTTAACATTCATATTAAGTTCAGGAAATTAATAATTTGCTAGTTGCCGGCAAAATTGTTTTAATAATTTTTATTTAGCGGTATTTAAGACATATCTAGCGGCCGCGGAACCCGGGGCGACAGTTCCGTCATATATCGCAACCGGAAAGACATCAGTCATATTGGATGGTTTATTGGGAATAACGCATTCTGCCGCGATATCTTTTGAGTGCGATTTCCCGTCACTGCATCGAACCTCTTTATTTGGTAGGCTTACTCCATTAACATCAATCCAACCAACGCAATATCTTTGAAAATTTGTATCTTGCATGGCTTGTTCTAATGTTCTTGTATTATTATTTAGTGTACAAGGAGATGTGTAGGCTTGTGATCCGAATGGAGAGTGAATTGCAAAAAATGTGCCATCTTTCATTTGGAAATAGAAAAGATTTACTCCTTGATTTTTAATTAGTGTATCAGGAGTTTGCCCTTTGGTATATAAATCTTGATAATATAAAGTATTTTTACTTGTTTTTAATTTTGTATAATCGGAAATAAATAGTCCGGACATAGAGCCATTGAAAAGTGCGCAAATAGAAGCTACACTTTCGGGGTTATCAGTGTGTTCGTTTATACAATTACTGGATACTGAGGCAAAGTTATATTCATAGTTTGCTTCATTTAATTTTACAGCTTGATTTAGGGAAGATAAAGCTTTTTTGAATTGGCTTCTATATTTTGCCCCATTTGTATTAGCAATTAGTGTAGGAATTGTCATTGCCGCTACAATTCCGATAATGCCTAGAGTGATTAGTACTTCGGATAAAGTAAAAGCTTTTCTCATATGATTCCTTTCTTTTATATATATATAACTATAATAGTAGTTATATATTTATTATTATATATAGCTCATAAAATGTCAATAATATATGATAAAACTATGGATAAAGATACATTTAAGAAAGAAATCGGATTTAGGATAAAAGTTGAGCGAATGAGGAAAAAGATTTCGCAGGAGAAACTTGCAGAGATGGCTGATTGCAGTCTTTCTTATATCGGCTTTGTTGAGCGAGGTGAAATGTCTTTATCTTTGTATAATTTTTTGAAAATCTCATCGGTACTTGGTTTGAATACGAATGATATTTTAAAAGATTTAGATGTAATTAAATGATATAATGATGTAAAAAAAGGAGAGAAACATGCTAAAACACAGTCATATCAAGGAAATCGGGGGGGGGTAACCTTTTAAGGCTTGTCTTTCCTGGGTTTGAACAATTTAAAGTTATCTGCCCCCTTGACGGGGGAAGTGGCACGGAGTGCCGTAGGGGGTGTCAATA
>JAMPCZ010000145.1 GCA_023665935.1 Muribaculaceae bacterium
ATACAAACACCGTTCATTAAAACCAATGGATTGCGGAGAGAAACACCGGTGAACATCGGTATTACAGTTGCAAAAGTTCTGGCAGAAGCTATTGTGAAAAGGATATCATTATCACAAAGCATATTTAGAATTTGCTTTGACCTGGATGATACTTGTGCCTTACTGTTCAGGAAAGTACCGTCAAGATCAGTCAAATAAAGAGTTTTCATTATTAATCAATCCAATATAATAAAGTATCTATTCAACATATTATATCATTTTGTATCCAAAAAGACAACTGTCTATCAAATATATTTATATCTTTTTTACTTTTTCAAAGAGGCAACGCAGACAAATTATACATATTTTTTCCAAAATCTATTGAAAAAAACAACGTAAGCGGTTATAATATACTCATATTATCTTGTGTAGTGTTTGTTCGTGTAACGAATATGTAAACTCACTGCACCTTGTTTAAAAGGGGACACACCATGTTAGGTAGATTCGTCAAAGTACGTGTGACCTCCCCAATGAATTCCTACAACAGACGTTTTGGATATAGGTATAAGCTGAATTATGGTATAATTGAAGGCTGTAAGTCAGTGAAAAACACAGTTCAAAGTGCATACATAATGGGCATTAATCATCCCGTTAGAAATTTCGACGGTAGAATTATTGCATCAATCAGACGTTTTGGTGGTAAGGGATTGGTTTGGGTTGTTGCACCCAAAAGCACTCGTTTCATTGTGCATGACATAAAAAAAGCGATTGATTTTGCTGAGGGAAAAAACAGATACAGTATTGAATGTTTATATGAAAGCTCATGTGGAGCTGTTGTTTTCAGAAATGAAAATGATAAGAAAAAATTTCTTCTCATCCGTAATAAACGAAGTGCACATTGGGGCTTTCCAAAGGGGCATATTGAGTTAGGCGAAACAAATGAGGAAACAGCTGTAAGAGAAGTTCTTGAAGAAACGGGACTTCATGTTACAATTTTGCCTGAATTCAGCCAAAGTTCGGAATATACGATTCAGGGGAAAATCGAAAAAAGCGTTGTCATTTTTCTTGCTGAAACTGATGAAAAAGAATATACCATTCAAATTGAAGAAATTGAAGAATGCGGGTGGTTTGATTATGAATCAGCAATGCATACTCTTAATTATGAAAATGACAAACGAATTCTTGAAAAGGCTGTTCAATATTTCAAAGTCAAAGGAATTTAAGGTGGTTTCGAATGTCTGAGAGCATTGTACAATTTTTTATTGGTCTATTAGGTGATAAAGCTGCTCCTGAGTTTATTACATTTATTATTTCGCTATTTCCGGTTCTTGAACTGCGCGGAGGATTGATAGCGGCCAAACTTATGGATGTTGAATTTATAAAGGCTTTCATTATATGTTATATAGGAAATATGTTGCCGATTCCGTTTATACTGTTTTTTATAAGAAAAATATTTAATTGGTTAAAGCGATTTAATAAAATTGAGATGATGATCAATAAACTTGAGGCTAGATCAATACGTAAAGCAGATAAAGTAAAAAAATACAGACTTTGGGGACTTTTTCTGTTGGTTGCAATCCCGTTGCCCGGAACCGGTGCATGGACAGGCGCATTGATTGCTGACTTGTTAGATATACGAATTAAGAATTCACTTCCGGTTATTGCAGTAGGTGTTTTTGTCGCCGGAATTATAACGTCGCTTTTATCATATGGATTGCTTGGAGCAATCGGTGTATAAAAATTACAAATAAAAAATTAGCCGTAATCTTAGATGATGCGGCTAATTTTTTATTATGATAAAAGCATTGAATAAGAATATCTAAAAAGCCGTACATGGACGAATGCGAGGTAGTTATGGACGATTTGCAACGGTTCAAAGTATTGCTATACGAATTCTGTTGGTTTGAAGAAAGCCGCCTTGAAGAAGCATTGGAAGTATCATACAGATTAATGTTGCATTACAGGAATGATTCGTACTACATACTGAAATATTACGAAGCGGTACGCAGGTATGAAGATTTCCGAATCATCCAAGAAAAGCTACTGGCTTTGCTAGGATGTTATTGAAAATTGTGCAAAGTGCTGTTTTGGCTACTCTCAACTATACAAAAGATAAATTTTGTATAGTTGAGGATTTTTAATTATGTTACCTATTCTTAAAGCATTTTACAATGAACTATATAAATTCTTTGCATTTTGTATAGATAAATATTTTGGAGGTTTTTTTAATGAAATTTGTTACACGTATTAACTCGCTTAAAAAGATTGATAAGGATAATTATTCTTATTACATTTTGAAAACTCAAGACGATAAAATAGGAATCTGTTGTTTTGCTCCCAATGATGAACAACTCTCTGCAAAACTTGAATCTATTTGGTCGTCTGACTGTGAGGTGTTAGAACAATACGAATTCACAATCCGCTATGGCGCATACAAGGCTAAAAACGGTAGCTTTGGTCGCTGTTTCCGTATTATTGATATTAGTTAGTTGTTGTAGTCCTCTTCTCATTTCTGCTGTTGATTACAAAGACGCTGATACTACAATCTCTTTACCGTTTCCGAATCCTAATAGCTTCGGTTCTTATTCTTCCGCTGTTGTTGTCTATACTCCCGAAACAACGCAAGGCCCTTTGTTTGAAATGTTTGTTACACATATAGTGCCTTATGGCGGATATGATATTAACTCTATACGGACTAAATTTAGGTTTCATTCTGCTGATGGTAATAATGCTGACCAGCTTTTAATTGATTTCGCATTGCTTACTTCTATGGCTGGTACTGGCGATAAATATGAAGTTTACATTTATCGCTATGCATGGTATGCAACTCAAAATGCCCATTATACTTACTCGCTTCTTGATTCTAGAACTTTATCTGATGGTATTAAAAGTTATTCTAATCTTACTCAAACTAGAAAACAATATGCACAAAATTATATTAATTTTTATGGTAACTGTATTTATTCATTTAATGGATTTTCTAAGTCTTACTTGGGTTGCAAATACAACTATGTTTTCGGCAATGAAATAAATCCCGAAGATATAGAAACTATTGTTGATTATTTAGGTAAATCTACTGTGTTTGAAAGTGGCATTTATTTCTATACGCAACAAATTCTTTCGGAATTACGTTCTATTAATGATGATGAATTTACAACTGCCGAAGATACGACTAACGGTGTTGTAAATGATTATGATAATGCTGAAAAAGAAGTTATTGGGGATAGTTTTGATAATTTAGATAAAGCCGCTGACGCTCTGCCTGATTTAAATAGTTTCAATTCTGGTAATCAAAGGAACGCTTTTGCTTTCATTTCCAGTAATATTGAATTCTTTTCGGGGATGAATGGCTCAGGCTCTGTTTCTAAAATTGCTACGGTCATGTTCGTTATTTTAGGTCTTGGTTTGGCTTCTTTCATTGTCGGACTTACTAACCGCCGTAAGGAGTGATTCTATGTTTATTTTTTCATTTGTAAATTGTCAGCCTTTTATGTACCTTATCGGCGCTCTTACTGTTTCGGGTATATTCGGCTTGATTCTTAAAATTTGGCGAGGTAGTTAATTATGATTACATGTTATTTCGGTGTTCCAGGTTGCGGTAAGACTACTTTACTTACTAAAATCGCTCAAAAGGAACTTAAACGCATTGATAAAGGTAAAAGTAAATATAGCCATGTTTTGACTAACTTTTACTGCGAAGGCTGTGAGGTCG
>JAMPCZ010000146.1 GCA_023665935.1 Muribaculaceae bacterium
AGGTATTTTGATTGAAACAATGAGACGCGAAGGGTTTGAATTCCAAGTTTCTAAACCGGAAGTTATTTATAGAGGCGAAGGCGAAAACCTTCAAGAACCGTTTGAAAACCTTCTTATTGATGTTCCTGAAGAATACGCAGGTTCGTGTATTGACAGACTTTCCGGCAGAAAAGCATCTATGCAGGAAATGAGTAATGCTAATGGCAGAACAAATATGAAGTTTTTGATTCCGGCTCGTGGTTTGATTGGTTTCCGTTCAGAATTTATTCGTATGACACGCGGTGAAGGTATTATGTATCATACTTTTGAAGATTACAAACCTTATGCCGGTGATATTCCTAAACAAAGAAGCGGGTCAATCCTTGCTCACGAACAGGGCGAAGCTATTCCTTATGCATTGGCTCAATTTGAAGACAGAGGTGTATTCTTTGTAACTCCAAAAACAAAGGTTTACAGAGGAATGATTATTGGTGAAGGCAATAGACCACAAGATATCGTCGTAAATATTTGTAAGACGAAAAAACTTACTAACATGAGAAGTGCAACCGCAGATGTAATGGTAACCTTGCAGGCTCATAAAGAAATGACTCTTGAGGAATGTCTTGAATATATTGCCGAAGATGAGTTGGTAGAAGTAACACCGGAAAATGTAAGAATGAGAAAACAAGATCTGGTTAAATTCAAGAGTATATAGTAATTTTAGATAACAAAAGAACTCCTCGCTAATCAATAGCGGGGACGTTTTTTATAATTCTTATTTTTAAATATTTAAAACGATTGATTATCTCATCATCAAGTTCACACATTCGTTTTGCGGTTGATGCACATTTGAGCATTTTAAATTTCGTATCATCATCTAATTTTTCGAATTCTTTTTCTTTTTCAAAAAACTGGTATAAATCAACAATTTGTCCGGCTTGTTGCTTAAACTGTTTTACATATGTTTCAAAACGGATTAGTTCTGCTAATAGAATATTTTGTGCCATATGAACACTATACAATTGTTCATTAAATTAGTCAATATCTAATAATTAGACAGTAGAATATTAAATTTTATCTAAATAATAGGTATCATTTAGTAATGAGCACTATAAAGGATTTATTGGGAAAAAGGATAAGAGAATTGCGTGAGCAGAAGGGGCTAACACAAGAAGCTCTTGCAACTATGGTTGGTATTGAACCACCTTCCTTAAGCAGTATTGAAAGAGGGAATAGTTATCCAACAGCAGAAACAATGGAAAATATTGCAAAATCTCTTAATGTCCTGCCTTGTGAATTGTTTACATTTGAACATATAAATATTCCACCAGTCGAAAATGCACGACAAGAAATCATTGATGCCATTAGCTCAGATGAAGATTTGGCACAGAAAATGTATATTGTTTTGAAAAATTTAAGAGCTTAGATAAGTTTATAATTTTCAGCACAGATTTGTATACAATCCAATAACGAATCTATCCTTTCATAGTCTCGGATTATGAGAGTACTTTTTCGAATTTCCTTATCTAGCTCAAGTTCATAGAGACAATATCCAATAGTATCCCAACAGGCTTGAGCCTTGGCAATATTAATGTAGGATTTGTATAGTTCGTCTTCGAGAAGTTGTTTTTGAATCATAAATTAACACGCAATCGCGGACTCCGCAATTGCATATTAACATTAATATTTAAATTATGCAAGATGAAGTTAAAATATTATATAAAACAATAGGCGAACTTCTTAAAGATGAAAGGGTTCGTAAGAATTTGGGATATACTTTGTTCTGTTATGAAAATGACATCCCTAAATCTACTTATGATGAAATTTTAAAGGGTAAAAAACAAACAAGTTTATATAATATTTTTAAAATCATTCGTGCTTTGGGCTTGAATTTTGAAGATTTTGGTAAAAAACTTGATGCTGCGCTTCCGCCTGAAATCTGGGATTTGGATGAATAGTTGTCTATCTGGACTCTTGACAAAATTGAAGATATAGTAAATAATATAAGTGCAGGGTGGCACTCTGGACAAGCGCCGTAATACCCTACGATAATTTAAGTAATTTTAATGCTATTACTGCAATTGAAAAAGCTAGTAGTAGCATTATTGTTTTTTCAATTATCATAGCTTTCTACCTCCTTTCTTAGTCAATTTCCAATTGTAGATTGTAGCTAAGAGGTAAGTAGTGGTTATACTTTTAACCCTGCGTGTATATTCTAGCATAAATTTTCCAAAACAGCAAGGTCTTATTATACCAAATCAGTTATATTATCCCTTGTAATAACTGCATCGTAGTTTTTATAACCCAATGTTTTCAAAATATTATCAGAATGAGAGCCGGCTATTTTTCTGCATTCTTCGGAATCGTAATTTACCATACCGCGTGCAAATTCCACTCCGTTTTCATCCAGAATTGATACGACTTCGCCTTGTTTAAATTCGTTTATTACTTCAAGAACACCAATTGGAAGTAAGCTTGTACAATTTTCTAAAATTGCTTTTTTAGCGCCATTATTTACTACTAATTTTCCGATTACATTTGTTGCATAACCAATCCAGCGTTTTTTACCGGAAAGATTTTCGTCTGTCGGGATAAACATTGTTCCAAGTTCCTCTCCCGCAAAAATTCTGCTGATTACAGAACAGTCTTTTCCGTTTGCAATCAAGACTTTTCCGCCGAATCTTGTAACAAGTTTAGCGGCTTCCAATTTAGTTTTCATACCGCCTCTGCCACCTTCTGATGCATCAGTTCCCAGAGCAAGAATTTCATCCGTTACGCAATCAACTTCGCGTATAAGTTCCGCATCCGGATTCTCCTTAGGATTTGCTGTGTATAAACCGTTAATATCAGAAAGCAGGATTAATAAATCCGCATCAAGTTCGCTTGCAACAAGAGCAGAAAGCTTGTCGTTATCTGAAAAACACACTTTTATCCCTGCAAGCATATCATTCAATTCGATAGTAGAAACTGTATCATTCTGATTGATAATAGGAACAACTCCAAACTCTAATAGTTTATTTAATGTGGTTCGAAGACTCAAATAGCGATGTCTTAGTGAAAAATCATCTTCGGTTAAAAGAATTTGTGCAATAGGAATATCATATGCACCAAATCCGTTTTCATAAAATGACATCAATCTGCTCTGTCCAACAGCTGCACAAGCCTGCTTTACTCCGTCACCTTCAGTTGAATCAAGATCTAATTTCTTTTTACCCAATCCAACTGCGCCGCTTGTTACAACTATAACTTCTTTTCCAGATTTAACCAGCCTTGAGATATCTTCTATAAAAGAATAAATCCTTGATAAGGCAACTTCTCCTTCATCATTTCGCAAAACATTTGTGCCAAGTTTGATTACAACTCTTTTCACATTTATAAAATCGGTTCTTAACATCTTAGATATCCATTATTCTAATAATATCGTTTAGTTCTGATGATGTCTTTTTAACATCTGCATTTGAGTATTTAATCGCATTATCAGGGTCTTTAAGTCCATTTCCTGTAAGCACGCAAACAATATCTGTTCCTTGCTCTACAAGTCCTTGAGAGTATGCTTGAATAAGTCCCGCAACAGATGCTGCGCTTGCAGGTTCGCATAGAACACCTTCTGATGATGCTAACATTTTATATGCTTCAACAATTTTTTCATCACTCACTGCACCTATTTTACCCTTGCTTTCATCTCGTGCTGCTTCTGCTTGCTTCCAGCTT
>JAMPCZ010000147.1 GCA_023665935.1 Muribaculaceae bacterium
GGATATCAATTGTCGAAATTTCAAAAACTATCGGAAAATCTCAATCTTGGACTTGTATTCTTTGTAAACATCTCAATATTAAACCGAATAAAGATTTACGTATAAAAACTCAATTGGAAACTTTATTTGCGCAAGGTAAATCTGCAAAAGAGGTGGCGGAAATATTACATAGGTCACTTTCAACTATATATAATTACAAGAATAAATTTAAACTATAGGTGAAGTTATATAATATAAAAATGACGGCAGTAATTCTGTTGCCGTCATTTTTGTAGTTTTACAATCCTATATTTTTGTCAAGGTGTAGATATTCAATTACTTTTAGAATACTTCGAACCTCTTGCAGGTGTTTAAAATAAGCCTCCGGTTTTAACAGACTTCCTGTCGGAGGTTCAAAGAAATCCATAATTGTCGGGATATATAAGTATACATAGCCATCAATAAATGCGGCATTTACTCCTGATAATAATGTTAAACCCGTTACATTTTTTATTCCATCTAAAACTTTATCTTCAATAATCTTTGGAAGTTCAGTTTTTTCCAAAAGTTGCTTTCCGGGAATATTGGGCAGTTTAAATTGGATTTTTGGTATTTTTTCAAAGTTTGGCGGCGGCAGGATGTTGCTTGCTCCTATGCTATCTGTAATAAATTCTTTGCCGACATCACTTAGACGTTCCATTAATGACGGGGTTAATATATATCTGGCTTCGATTTGGTTTGTGGAATAGACATGTCTGTATTTCATGAACTCTGAGGACTCTAATTCAACTTTTTCAAATCCTTTTGGTTTTGAGATTGTTCCTTTCATTCCAATAACAGTTTTGCCTTCGAAGTTTTTGGAGGATTGGAGTTTTACAATTATTCCTTGAAAGTCTGAAACTGTTACTGTTGCAGAATTATCTCCGTAGCTATTGGTTACTTTATGAGTAAGGCTTGTTTCTACAATGGCGAAATTGCAGTTTTTGTGCTTTCCGATAATTACATCATCTACCTTTTGTTTGTTTGCATCTTGGTAGAATCCCATTTCTTTTATTTCGTTAAGCGTTATAAGTTTTTTGTTGTCTGAGAAAGAGAAATCTCCATATTGCTGCATTACTTTTGATATTATCTCTCTTTTCAGTTCCTGGCGGAACTTTTCTTTTATTTTTTTGCTGAGAATGTTTGAAATTACAAATAAAATTATAAAACTTATTACTACACCCATAATGCTGATAGCAAATAAGAAAATACTTATAACCGGTGTAAACAGCAGAAGTAAATACGCCATTTTTGCACGACGTTCAACAGCTTTTCTTTTTATTTCAAGTTCTTCAAGCTTTGGTTCAAGTTCGTTATATATATTGAAAAATTCCTCTTTTGATATGTCTGTCACCATATAGTCCTCCGATTTATATACGTTAACATTATAAGTTCAAATTGCACTTATTACATCATATTTCTGTTGTATCAGTAACGGAGTTGTTGACAGATGGCTTTGGAAACAATAAAATAGAGTGGAGCAATTCGGGGTATTGTGTGATTATAAATGTTGTTAAAGATAATTATTTAACGTTGGCGGAGCTTTGTGAAGAGCTTTCTGTTTCCCGTGCTACTGCGAAAAATTGGATAAGATTAAATAAGCTTTTCCCGGATAAGG
This sequence comes from Muribaculaceae bacterium, assembly GCA_023665935.1. Lineage (GTDB taxonomy): Bacteria > Cyanobacteriota > Vampirovibrionia > Gastranaerophilales > Gastranaerophilaceae > Zag111. The sequence continues at coordinate 1,637 of JAMPCZ010000147.1, forward strand.
TTTCTGGCGGTGAGTGTTTGTTTCTACAATCTGCAATAGATGAGTTGAAACGTACAATATATTCGGGTGAAGTTTCGGTATTAAATACCAGGAGGAATAAATCTTTTATCTTAGGCAATTCGATATATAAATCGTACCTGAATGATAATTCTGAGAATATCGGGGTTATCCAAAACCTGTTGAAAATCTTAGATGGGATTCAATTATCCGATGATAATATTAAACTGCTGCTTGCACAATGTTCGATTCAATTGTTTTTTCAACGTGAGGGGAAGTCTTTGGATAACGGATGTTTGTTGGAAAAATATTTGCGGGGCGAGTTATCTATCGGGCAATTGGAACCGTTTATTGAACCTTTTATTTCAGATAATGGTTTCGCGCTTGAATTTGTGAAAAGTCATCGGGAGCTTTTTAATTTTGATTACCATTATGAATCGGGAGAAGATGTTTTAGGTCTGTTATATCTTTCACTAAAGAATATTGGCAGCAGAAAGTCGCATGGTGCGTATTACACTCCGACAAGTGTTGTGAAACGGTTGATAGAGAATCTGTTTGTTGAATCTGAAAATCTTACAGATAAAAAGATTTTTGACCCTTGCTGCGGTACTGGTAATTTCCTGCTGCAACTGCCAAAATGTTTAAGTTTGGATAATATTTATGCTAATGATATTGATGAAATAAGTTCTCAAATTACTAAAATAAATTTGGCGTTATATTTTGGAGATTATGATTATCAAAAGCTTTGCGCTCATGTTTTTTGTTCTGATTTTTTAGAGCTTGAACCGACTGTTTGTTATGATTACATAATAGGGAATCCTCCTTGGGGATACAAGTTTTCAAAAAAGAAGCAATGTTATTTGAAATCTTGTTTTGATACTGCAAAGGGTAAAAATATTGAATCGTTTGATGTTGTTATCGAACAGTCTTTAAGGCTTTTGAACAGGGGCGGGGTTCTGTCTTTTGTTGTTCCTGAGTCAATCTTGAACGTAAAATCTCATTCTGCGGTACGTGAAATTCTGATTGAGAATACCGAGTTTCGATATTTGGAGTACTTGGGGAATGTGTTTGACGGTGTTTTGTGTCCTTCAATAATTATGAAGCTAGAATACACCAAGGAGAAAATGAGTGCTGAAGGGTTGAAGGTAAAAGATAAAGATAGAAGTTTTATTATAAATCAAAGCCGAGAGTTTACCGATAAAAATTTGTTGTTTAAATCTACTGATGAAGAATATAATCTTGTGACAAAGCTTATGAAATCCCGGGATTGTATTACGTTAAAGAATAATGCTGTATTTGCTCTTGGGATTGTTACGGGTAATAATTCTGCAAATGTCGGGAGTAAAAAACGTGCGGGTAATGAGCCGGTGTTGAGGGGGGTTGATGTTGAAAAATATGTAATAAATCCGCCTAAAAATTATATCAAGTCAAATCTTGATGGATTTCAACAGGTTGCTCCGATTGAATATTATAGAGCTAAGGAAAAATTGGTTTACAGATTTATTGATAAACAGTTGGTTTTTGCATATGACGATAATCAAAGATTATCTTTGAATAGCTGCAATATTTTAATCCCGCAGATTCCAGGATTAAATATAAAATATGTGATGGCGGTTTTGAATTCAAAAATTTCTCAATTTATTTATTCAAAGCGGTTTAATTCTGTCAAAATACTTCGTTCTCATTTGGAGGAACTTCCTATACCGATTGTTGAGCCTAGTGTTCAGGATGGGGTTATTAAACTTGTTGATGAATTGCTTTTGGAAACAGAGTCTAATGCTCGGGTTAAGTTATATTCAGAAATTGAGGAAAAAATTTTTGAGATATTTGAATTGACCAAGCCGGAACGCGCACTTATAATGCGGGAAACAAAACAAAATTGAGGAGTCGGCTTGGGAGGATTGAAATCCGGTCTGAGTATTTTATTGTAAAATCATCAAAATTATAATATAATAAATAAAGTTAAAAACTAAAAGGAGAGAATTATGCTAGAACTCAATAATATCAAGAAAATCGGGGGGGGGTAACCTTTTAAGGCTTGTCTTTCCTGG
>JAMPCZ010000148.1 GCA_023665935.1 Muribaculaceae bacterium
GATTGACGTTGGGATGTATCAGCCCGGCTCAAACCCGCGGCTTGACACCGCTATTGAGATGATGCCGAAAGTCAACGCTTTCCTTCAACAAAGAACTTCCGACAGCGTAACGATGGAAGGTACAATCGGTCAACTTGTTCAAATGATGGAAGGTGTAGATATTTAATCAAGTTTAGCCAAAAGATTTCTTGCAGGGAAATATTCGGGTAAGATTTTCAAACAAGCCTCAAGTGCTTTTTTGGTTTCAGACTTGTTTTTGTCGTTATAATAACGAATATACGCGATTAAATAATGTAGTTCAGGGTCTTGATAGAACTTGTCTTTCGCTCGGCCTAAGAAAAACTCGGAAGCAGGCATCATGTTATTTGCCCAAAATACTCTTGCAAAAAACTTATAACATTCAGGGTTATAATATGCCAAAAAATCCGCGTATCTGATAATTTGCGCAATATAGTCGCTTTTACAATAAGTTATCAAAATATTGATGTCAATTTCAAGGAAATTTCTTATCCAAAAATATGTCGGATACGAACTTATATCACCACGAATCAACTGGATTAAAAATAACCCCCAATCTGCCCGGATATCTCCATCTTTAGCTTTTGCCCTTTCAAAGAACTCCCGGGCTTTGTCAAGCTTATCCAAAACAATACAGCAATACGCCGCTTCTATATAATATCCGTTTTCTTCAAAAAACGACTTACAGCCCTTTAGTTTTCCGCGCAGAAAGTCGTTTTTTACATTTTCATATTTAGTTAACATAAATCTATCCGATTATACTTTTACTAATATTTACAAATTCAAATCACCCATAACAGATTTCATCATCATAGCTTGGATAACTTCCGGCGACAAATTTTTGCTGCCTGATTCGCTCATATAAGGAAGAAGATCATCCATGCTGTCTTTTGAATCTGAACTTCCGCCCAAAAGCATGTGTAACTCTTCGTACTCCTGTTTACTTTTGATAAACTCAGGATCCTTTGATAGAGCTTCCCACTCATTTTGAGGAATTTCATAAGCCAGCTTTATTGTTTCAGAATCTGATTTATGATTATCAAAATCCTTGATATATTTCATATTTTTAGGTACATCATCTTTAGAATCACCTTCCAGGTTAATTGTACCTTGGATTTTCTTCAATTGAAGCTGTTTATATTCTTGATTTAACTTAGGATCTAAACCGTTTCCGTAAGGAGCATTGATGAATTGATCAAGCTCAGCATCCTGATTACCAAACGGAAGCTGAATCTTAGATTTTTTATCCTTGTCATTTGAATTAGCATTATCACTGTTATTTTCTCCAGGCTCGAATGGAGATAATTGTTCTTTTAACATCGCAAAGTTTCTGCGAACCAAAGATTCAGGATCAACAGGAGTAAGGTTAGATGCCGGAATATGAGCAAACGGATAAACCAGTTCAGGTTCGTTCACGTTAGGATAACATTTTTCTTTATCGTTATCCATAATACAATTACGTCCGTTTGTTGCATATTTAACAATCATCGGATTATCATTCAGCGCAATAACTCTTTCATAAGCTTTGACCGCATTATCCATATCACTTACTTTTGTGTAACACATCGCAAGGTAGTAAAAACCTAATGTATCACCAGGATGTTTTCTCACGTAAGAAATACATTCCTGCAAACAGCCGGCAAAATCACTTTTTTTGTATTTTGCAACAATACTGCTGAATGAAGGATTCGGATAGAAAGAAGGGCCTTCGAGCCATCCCGGAGTAGTTTCATTATCAGCATAAACGTTTCTTGAAGATTCACGCAAATCCTGATTACGGGACTTAGGTACATCAACATTTTTACCAAAATTCGGATTAGAATAAGGATCCTCAACTGCGGAAGAAGATGAACCGCTGCTGCGCGGCATTAATACCTCGCTCATAACCTGTTCTCTCTCATCACTGGATTGAGGGTTCACATCATCGTATAAATTATAATTTTTCAATGGATTTGTAAAAGCATATGCAAGCGGTGAAATTGCCCCCGCGACCATAATCATCGCCATTACTAAACCAAATCTTTTTTTCATTATTCTATCCTCTTTGATTTCCTTTATAAAATAATATCTTCTTTCTCAACGCTATTATATGATACTATACGTTTCACGTCATAATACAAACGGACGATATTATTATAAATTTTTCGCAAATTTGCAGCCGCAATAATTTTGCCTGTACAAATTAAGAGATTTAGAAATATTATTAGTTTTTAAAAATCCGTCATTTTTTCTGAAATTATGAGAAAAATATTCAAGCCCGTAATCTTCGGCTATACTTTCACCGATTGAGGTAAGTTTTTCGTAATTTTTGTGCGGACTTATAACCATTGATGTAGTGAAAACATTTATCCCAAGCTCTTTAGCCAATTTCGCGGAAGCTTCAAGCCTCAAACGAAAACATCTGTCACATCTCAAGCCCTTCTCAGGCTCATTTTCATATCCCCTGACATATTCATAATAAACATCAGGCTCATATTTACCTACAATCAACTTGCAATCAAAATAATCACACAAGGTTTTCTGTGCAGCAAGCCGCTTTTCATACTCTTCAAAAGGGTAAATATTAGGGTTGTAAAAGTACACAACAGGAGAAAATCCCATATCTTTCAGTAAAGATATGGGAAATCCCGAACATATACCGCAGCATGCGTGCAGTAAAATTTCTTTCTTAGAACATTGATTTAGGTTCTGCGCCATGTTCTTTCACCCATTTTTTAAACTCGTGATAGCCGCGAACACCCATTTCAAAATCATCACCCATTCTCATCGCTGGAGTACCGATTTGATTTTTGGATACAGCAAAATCAATGTCTTTTTGAATAATATCATCCACTTCTTTTGAATGTGCATCTTTTTTAAGTTTATGCATATCAAGCCCAAACCCTGATTTTTCAAGAACTTCAATAACTTCTTCCTCTGAACCCGGTTTTTTCTCAAAGAATAAAGAGTTTACTTCCCAGAATTTATTTTGCATATGAGCAGCTTCCGCATACTTAGCCATCGTACAAGAACCGAAGTGGAAATCTTGCTGCAAATATTTGTTACATTCTCTATCTAACGGCATACTGTGGTGCTCAACCCTCAAGTTAGTAAACTGGGTTACAATCTTGTGAAGCATAATATTGCAAGCATAGCACATCGGACACATATAATCGGAATAAACATGCAAAACCACTGCATCTTTAGAATCAGAGCCTAAAACGTTACCCTTAATCGCATATTTGTTATGGGTAGCTTTTACAAATTCACCATACTCTCTTGAGAATTTCAGTGCAGGAGAAAATTTAGCACTTGTGAATGCCCATCCTAAAAATCCGCACGCACAAAGCATAACCACAACAAACGCAATCCTGTAAGGAATCGGTTTTAATGCTTCGATAAAATCTTTCCAACTTTGTTTTATTGCACTGACAAATCCGCCTTGAATCCCCCAAACCGCTGTAATACCGATTGCAAGATTCAAAACATATGTAATTGCACACATATAACACAGTTTTTTGATTTCAAATAAGCTTATGCAAAGCAAACACATTGAAAGCACAAATGCTATCAATCCAAGTGATGCAAT
>JAMPCZ010000149.1 GCA_023665935.1 Muribaculaceae bacterium
ATGAATTTAGTAATGGCAGAAACAAATGTTATATAAAAGTTAAGCATAAAGACTTGAGTACGGTATTTTTAGATATTTTTCCTTACGATTTGTATCATTCAAAAACAAATAATGCAGAAAAGAAAAAACTTCATGCAAAGATTCAAAAAATTGCAAAAAGATTAAAGATGACATTATTTAAAGAAAGCAATGTTTCTAAGTTCAAGTCTAGATTAAAGAAAATTACTGCTGAAAAGATTCAGGAAAAGAAACAATGTTTGGAAGAAAATCAACCATCTTTATTCTGGGGCATTGATTTTCCTCATACCTGGAAGAATCGAGTTTATGACTGGGAAAATATTTTCCCTCTTAAAGCTGTTGAATTTGAAGGAACTATGTTTCCGGCACCTGCAAATGCTGACTTTGTTCTGACAAATATTTATGGCGAATATATGAAGCCGCCAACTAATAAGTATCCGCGACATACATATGTAAATGGTTTTAATGAAGAGCAATCAAAAATATTAGATAATATTATTGAGGAGGGTGCTAGATGAAAAGAGTTATAACTTATGGAACATATGATCTGCTTCATTATGGGCATATTAATCTTTTACAGCGCGCTAAAGATTTGGCAGAAGGTGGAGAATTAATTGTTGCTTTGTCTTCGGACGAGTTTAATAAACTTAAAAATAAACAGGTTTATTATTCTTATGAAGAAAGAAAAAAAATTCTTGAAGCAATTCGTTATGTTGATAAGGTTATACCTGAAACCTGCTGGGAGCAAAAACGCGACGATGTTATAAATAATAAAATTGATATTTTTGTAATGGGTGATGATTGGGAAGGAAAATTTGATTTTCTTTCTGATATATGCAAAGTTGTTTATTTACCGCGGACTCCGGAGATTTCAACGACTCAGGTTAAGGAACATCTGGGTGTAATGTAATATTTTATTAAGAAAAATGCCTTAAAGCCTTTAATTCTGGTATAATACTGTTAATAGAGTTTTATGTAGGAGGGATTATGAAAGATAGACAGAGTAATGTTCTTTCTCTTTTGGAAGACAAAACCAATAATTATGCGCGTAAAATTGCGTTGGGGATTAAGACAGGTTTTGGCTGGAATGAACTTACTTTTGATGGATTAGGTCTATTGTCCAGAAGGCTTGCTTCATATCTGATTAACGATTTGGGAATCCAAAAAGGAGAAAAGCTTGCAATTCTTTCTGAATCTAAACCTGAGTTTGGTGTTTGTGTTTTTGCATCAGTTCTAGCTGGTACAATTACAGTTCCTCTTGATATTAAATTAACAAAATACGAGCTTACTTCAATTCTTTCAGATTGTCTTCCTTCTGTTATGTTAGTTTCTCAAAACTATATAGAAAAAGCAAAAGAACTACAGGCAGCAATTCCTTCTATTAAACATATTATAGTTATGGATGAGCGTCCGGTAAGCGATGACGGATTGCAGAGTATTTATACATTGCCTATGAATTATACCTGCAAATGGAGACATCGTGCAAGAAAATCGCGCATGTTTATTATTTATACATCCGGAACAACTGGTGCGCCAAAGGGGGTAGAAACAACATTTGGAAATATTTTGGCTCAGTTAAAAGATTTGAAAATAATGTTTGAACCAGTTTTTCCTAAAAAAGGAAATGTAAGAATTTTATCAATCTTACCTATGAACCACCTTTTTGAGATGACTGTAGGTTTTGCTACATTCTTGAACTTTGGATATTCTGTTTATTATACCCAGAGTTTAAAACCAAAAGATTGCTTAAATATGATTAAGGATAAAAAGATTCAGTTTATGATTCTTGTTCCGGCATTCTTGAGATTATTAAAAACAACTCTTGAATCAGAAATCAAAAAAGCACCGAAGTTTTATCAGCAAACTTTCCCGTTAAGATATCATATTGCTAAGTTTTTACCGTATAGATGGATTAAAAAACTCATGTTCAAGCGCTTGCATGATTGTTTTGGCGGAAGTTTTAAAGCTTGTCTTTCAGGTGGTGCACCTTATGACTTTGAGGTTGCAAAATTCTTTAGAAGAATCGGTATTGAAGTCTATGAAGGATATGGTTTGACAGAGACCAGTCCGGTTGCAACATTGAATGTTGAAAAAAATCGTGATTTGCGTTCTGTTGGTAAGCTTTTACCAAGTTATGAAGGCAAAATTGATCCTGATACAGGTGAATTGTTATTAAAAGGCCCATCTATTATGAGGGGTTATCACCATCAGCCTGAATTGACGGCGGAAGCAATTGATGAAGATGGCTTTTTCCATACTGGTGATATGGCAAGAATTGATGATCAGCGTAGAGTTTATATTACAGGTAGAATTAAAAACATGATTGTTTTATCCGGTGGTAAAAAAGTGTTTCCGGAAGAAGTAGAATCTGTAATGGAAAAGAGTGATAAATTCGCAGAATACTGTGTATTTGGAGTTTCACGCGAAGGCGGTGCAAAAGACGGTACTGAAGATATTGCAATTGTTGTTGTTCCAAAAGATGAATTAAAAGAACAATATTCAAAAGAAGAACTTGAAAAAGTTATGAAAGAAGAAGTAAAACGACTTTCAAAACAGCTTGCGCCATATAAGCGCCCGATTAATGTGACTGTTTTATATCAAGCGCTTCCTAGAACAACAACCAGAAAAATTCAACGCAAAAAGGTAAAAGAGCTTGTTGGAGCATAAGAATGTATGAAGAGCTTCAAGAGATTCGAGAAAAATGCTTAACTTGTCATAAGTGTCCTTTGGGTAATACTCGGACTAATCTGGTGTTTTCTGACGGAACTCCTAATCCTAAATTAATGCTTATTGGTGAAGCGCCAGGGTATAATGAAGATATGCAGGGAAAACCCTTTGTGGGAAAAGCAGGACAGCTTTTAGATAAGATTTTTGCATCTGTTGGTTTTTCTAGAAAAGATGTTTATATTTGTAATACTCTAAAATGTCGACCTCCTGATAACCGTAATCCGTTGCCAGAAGAAAAAGACGCATGCTGGGAATACTTAAAAGCTCAAATTGATATTATTAAACCGCAGATAATTTTGCTTTGCGGTAATGTAGCAGTTCAATCAATACTCGGAAATGTGGGTGGAATAACCCGAATCCGCGGCAAGTGGTTTGAAGGAAACGAGGTTGTTCATGGTGCAAAATTAATGCCGATTTTTCATCCTTCATATCTTTTAAGAAATGATTCTCGAGAAAAAGGCAGCCCTAAATGGCTTATGTGGCAGGATATTCAGGAGATAAAAAGAGAATACGATAAGCTAGTAGATGCATAGACCAACTGGTAAGACGGTTGAAAAAAGAGAGTACGATAAGCTTACTTAAATTCTATTTCTCCTTCAGGCTTTAGCTCATGGTATCTCCATGTGTTTTCCAGATATTCAGGTTTAAACAAACCTAAGTTTATCAATCGTTGGACAATTTCGTCTAAAAGGGTTGTGCTTCCTGCAATCGTTCCTTCTGCAGAAGTTGCCTTCACTCCATCATAATAGATTTTTGAATCTGCAAAAAGGGCTTCTTTTAAATCGCTTCCGGTAATCGGAAGTGCGT
>JAMPCZ010000014.1 GCA_023665935.1 Muribaculaceae bacterium
GGTACGGTTCAGGTTATTCCGCACATTACAAACGAAATTAAATCACGTATTAACGGTGCTACAAAACAATTCAAGCCTGATTTTCAATTGATTGAAATCGGAGGGACTGTCGGCGATATTGAAAGTTTGCCGTTTGTAGAAGCTATAAGACAGTTTAAATCGGAAGCAGGTATTGGAAACGCTATTTCTATACATTGTACATTACTTCCTTATTTGCCGACATCCGGCGAATTGAAAACAAAACCGTCACAGCACAGTGTTAATGTTTTGAGAAGTTACGGTATTCAACCTGAAATTCTTGTTTGTCGTACAACAAAACCAATTCCGAAAACAGAAAAAGAAAAACTGGCTCTATTCTGTTCCGTACCGAAAGATGCGGTAATAGAATGCCGTGATATGAAAACAATATATGAGGTTCCGCTTGCACTGGAAGCTCAAAACATGTGTTCTGTTATCCTGAAAATGCTTGGCATGGAAGAAAGAACACCAGACTTAGAATCATGGACAGCTTTAATCAATAAAATTAAAAATCCGCAAAGTACATTAAGAGTAGCAATTGCGGGAAAATACACAAAATTATCAGATGCGTACATTTCTGTAGTTGAATCGTTGAAACATGCCGGATATTCCGATGCGGTTTCAATAGATATAAAATGGATAAACTCAGAAGAATGTGTGGATTACACAAACTGCAAAAAACAACTTTCTGATGTTGATGCAGTAGTTGTTCCGGGCGGATTCGGAGTCCGAGGAATAGAAGGTAAGCTGAACGTTATCCGATATGCAAGAGAAAACAATCTGCCGTTTTTGGGATTATGTTTAGGTATGCAATGCGCCGTCATTGAATACGCAAGAAATGTTGCCGGATTAAAAGGAGCAAACTCAAAAGAATTTGATGAAAACGCTGCACATCCGGTAATTGATATTATGCTTGAACAAAAAAATGTAAAAGGTTACGGCGGAACTATGAGATTAGGAGCATACGAATGCCACCTGAAAAAAGATACAAAAGCCGCTAACGCTTACGGTTCGGAAATAATATCAGAACGTCACAGACACAGATATGAAGTTAACAATGAATATATTGAGCAGATAGAAAAAGCCGGTTTGGTATTTTCCGGAATGTCACCTGACGGAATGCTTGCAGAAGTAGTCGAGCTTCCAAACCTTGATTGGTTTGTAGCCTGTCAGTTCCATCCTGAATTCAAGTCAAGACCTGACAAGCCGCATCCGTTATTCAAAGGCTTGATTGATGCTGCAATTAAACAGAAACAGTAAAAAACACATATTTAGGGGAGAGATGTTATATGACAAATAGTGTAGATCTAAAAAAATTTACAACGGTAAATTTCTTAAATTTTGCTTTGGGATTTTTAGGATTACAATTTGCGTGGCAAATGAGAATCATTCTATCAGCACCGGTAACAGAAGGTTTGGGAGCCGACCCAAGGATTTACGGACTTATTTGGCTTGCGGGACCGTTCACGGGAATGGTAGTCCAGCCACTTATAGGCGCATTGTCAGATAAAACAAAATCCCGTTTTGGAAGACGCAGACCTTATCTTTTAGGTGGTGCCATTATCGCATCAATTGCGCTTTGGCTATTCCCGAATTCAGGCGGAATTGCTGATTTTCTCGGATTAAGTTCTCATTATCCTATGGCAGGACTTTTGATTGCGGCTATAATGATTTGGATAATTGATGCATGTATAAATATTGCTCAAGGTCCTTACAGAGCGTTAATTCCTGATGTTGTTCCGGCTGAGCAGCATTCTGTCGCAAATTCTTATATAAGTTTGTCAATAGGTTTAGGCTCGGTTATAGCAGCCGCGACTGCTCCGGTACTGAAACTATTATTTAATTATCAAATGTCTATTCCGGCTCAATTCATAATGGCGGCATTGGCATTCACACTTGCTATGATTTGGACTTGTTTAACTATAAGAGAAAAAAGCTCATTGGGAAGTAACGATACGATAGCGGACGAACCAAAAGTCGGATTTTGGCAATCTATGAAAGAATTTTTCGCTCTTTCTCCGGAAGTTTCAAAAATCTGTACAATGCAGTTTTTCACCTGGATTGGGATGATGTGCCTGCTGATATTTTTCACAAATTTTGCAATCCACACTGTTTACGGGGTTCCTGACTTAACAAAAATTGCTCAAGACCTGCAATCAGTATTCAGTGAAGCTCAAGTTAATGCAACAAATTATTCTTCAGCGTGCTTTGCAATATTTAACCTTATATGCTTTGCAATAGCAATCCCGCTGGGAATGCTTGCCGGTAAATTCGGTAACAAAAAAATACACATTATATCACTGTTATCAATGGTTGCGGCATACCTGGTAATGGGACTGTTCAAAACTCATCCGATTATAGTGGGTGCCGGGATGGCTTTATCAGGTATAGGCTGGGCAAGTGTTTGCGCACTTCCGTTTGCAATGTTGACACGTTATATAAAACCTGGTACAGAAGGTTCCGTAATGGGACTGTTTAATATATTCATCGCAGGACCGCAAGTATTTGTTTGTACTTTAGTTGCCTGGATTATAAACAAATCAATAATTCAAAGCGGCGGATATGTTAATTACCACTATGAATATTCATTCTTTATCGGCGCAATTTGTTTACTTATTGCCGCTGCAATTACAGCAAAAATCAAAGAATAGTTATACCATAGGGCGAAAAGTTTTTAGACAAAATTCAAATAAAAACTTTTCGCCCTTAAATAATTACCCCGCCTTCAATTTTATAGATTTCAACATCTTTCAAAAATTCATCTTCAAAAAGAATCGTATCAACGGAAGTAATAATAGTTTGAGTATTCGGGCTTATAGATTTGAGAAGATAATTTTGTCTGATATCGTCAAGTTCAGCAAGAACATCATCCAAAAGCAATATAGGTTCATCGCCGGTCTTGTCGGTAATAATATCAAGTTCTGAAAGCTTGAGTGATAAAACAATAGTCCGTTGCTGACCTTGAGAGGCATATTTTGTTGCTTCCAAGTTATTTATAAAAAAGACTATATCATCTCTGTGCGGCCCGACACAAGCCTGACAACGCCGGATTTCTTCCTGTTTACGTTCTTCCAACCGTTCTAAGAAAGAATACTGTATTTCTTCAATCCCCGAATGCTGACCGATTGAGGAATCATACTTTATTGAAAGCTCTTCGGTTTCACTTATTGTCCGATGTTTCTCTCTTGCAATTTTTTCAATTTCATTGAGATATTTTTGTCTTACATAAATAATATTACTACCTGTAACCGATAATTGCTCATTAAAAACATCAAGCAGGCTGCCGTTAAACTTGCCGGTTTTTGCACACTCTTTTAAGAAGTTGTTTTTTTGGATTCTGTTTTTTTCGTATTTGGAAAGCCTGTCATCGTATGCAGGATAAATTTGTGAAATCGCTCTATCCAGCCAATCCCGCCTGTCTTGCGGGGCACCTCTTAAAAGAAGTAAATCATTCGTCGAAAAAAGCACGGTTTTAATCACTGATTTGAAATCTTTTATGGTTGACTTTGTACCATTCACCTTAACTTCACGTTTTTTTTCGTTGTTATAGGCATAATACAAACTCACATCCGTATCGGATTTAACAATTTCTGATTCAAGCTTCAAATACTCCGAATCAAAATTTATCAATTCTAAATTGTTAGAAGTACGCAGAGATTTTAAACAAGACAAAAAATAAATGCTTTCCAAAATATTGGTTTTTCCTTGCGCATTTTTACCAATAATAAGAGCTTTTAATTTTCCAAAATTGAATTTCAGCTCCTTGCAATTTCTATAATTTGTCAACTCCAGCGTCTTTAATCTCATAGATATATTATACTTCAAACAAAGGATTTTTCGCCAAACATAGACAAGGTTTCAAATTTCGTGTATAATAATCAGTATTAAAGGTTAGAAAAAGAGAGGCTCAAAATATGTTACCTGTTATTTCAGAGGATATCGCAACTACGGCATTTAATGAAATATTTGAAGATATGCCGACCTGGCGAAAAAAGATGATTCATTACATCAAAGAAGAAAACCCGGAAATTAATACAGCTATCATTGAGGCGGCAAATAAAACAAGTTTAGACCCGAAAGCAGTTGCGTTAGGGGCTTATATGACATACCTGCTTATCGAAATGGCAGCTAAAGAAAACGACGCAATATTGAACTATTCAGAATAAAATAGGAGCTTGAGAATTAATGATTATAGAAGATTTATTAAAAGAATTATCAGATAAAGGCGGCTCTGACTTACATATATCAAGTAAATTACCGCCAGTAGCCCGTATAGACGGGAAATTAGTGCGACTTGAATATGAACCGCTGACATCAGAACAAGTTGAGAATCTGTTGTTTCCGATGATGTCAAACGAACAAAGACGTCACTTGGAACAGGAATGGGAACTTGACTTTTCTTACGGTATTGAAAATGTAGGGCGTTTCCGTGTGAACTTCTACAAAGACAAAGGTTCATACGCTGCGGCATTCCGTACAATTGCAACCTCAGCACCTCAACTGGAAGAACTTGGAATGCCACCGATTGTAACAACAATTGCTGAAAAACCACGCGGACTGGTACTTGTAACAGGCCCTACCGGTTCAGGTAAATCAACAACTTTGGCTGCTATGATTGACTATATTAACAGAACAAGAGCAGAACACATTTTGACAATTGAAGACCCTGTCGAATTTGTACACACCTCGAAAATGAGTGTAATTCACCAAAGAGAACTCGGAATGGATACAAGATCATTCGCAAACGCTCTAAAATCAGCACTCCGTGAAGACCCTGATATTATCCTTGTAGGTGAGATGCGTGACCACGAAACAATTTCACTTGCACTGACAGCTGCGGAAACAGGTCACTTAGTGTTCGGAACACTTCACACCTCTTCAGCATCACAAACCATCGACCGTATCATCGACGTATTCCCGGAAGGTCAACAACAACAAATCCGTGTTCAGCTGGCAAACTCTTTGGTTGCTGTATTTTCTCAAACACTACTTCCAAAACGTCAACCTGACGGTTCAAGAAAAGGCCGTGTAATGGCTCAGGAAATCATGGTAGTAACTCCGGCAATCGCGAACCTTGTAAGAGAAGCAAAAGCCGCTCAAATTTACTCAACTATCCAAACAAGTTCAGGTGCCGGTATGCAAACTCTTGAAGCTGCTTTGGCTGAACTTTACAAAAAAGGTTTGGTTACAATTGAAGATGCCTTATCTAAATCTTCAAAACCTAACGAGCTTAAACGTTTAATCCAAGGCTAAAATATAAATACTCATTAAGTTCCCTCTAAGTACAAGACGGAACTTTTATAACAATAAAGGAAAAATTTTTATGGCAAATATTGTTGATGCGTTCAATGACTCTTTAACCGAGGACATGGCTTACCTTAAGATTGCAGTATACGCAGTTCCTGTTTATATGATTGCAAATATGTTTGTTATCGGAAAGACCGCAACCATACCGTTTTTTGCAATACTTGTAGGGTTATTATTCCTTGCACTTTTGACACAGGGTATAAATAATGTAAGACTTAACCGAAAAGAGATATTGACATTCAACTTTGTCAAACTAGGAATGACACTACTAAAAACCGCAGTAGTTTTAATCCCGCAGATTTTAGTATTCGGTGCTATCGGACACCAATTAACAACAAAGGTCAGCATCCCTATAGATTTGCCGCAAGTCCCGCTGATATATTCAATAATAGTTTGGTCAATAATTTTTTCAATAATCCTGACGTCTTACCTATCATTTGCCAAATATTTGAGAATTAAACAAGGATATAATTTTAAAATTATTGTAGAATCCTGTATTGATGTACTGATAAGCTTTTTATTTTTTATCCCGCAAATTATACTAGCCAACATAATCCTAATCGGCCCTGTTGCATATGTATTTTCAGTATTTAATCCCGACTTTGCAAACCACTGGGGATTTGTTGCATACTGTTCAATGGTATTTGTCGTAAATATCTCAATTTTGGCAAACTACCTTGCGTTAACCTCATTTGAACAAATAAAAGGCAATAACGAAGAATATGATGAAAACGTACAAATCAACGTGATTGATGATGCCGCAACAAGAATGAACGGAAGATAATTATCATATTCCCGCCAAAAATTTCAAACTCCTGAATTAAAAGGTTTGAGGCAAAAAATTCTGTCATTCTGAACTTGCGGATTTGCGTACATATGAAACGAAGTGGAATTCGGATAGCGAATAGATTGAGCATACTGTGGCAAAGCCACAAATGCGAAACTTTGTGAGCGTGGAGCAAATCCAAGACGATTCAGAATCTTAGAATTTTTTGCCTGGTCATGTAAGTCCGCATCCAAGCATATAGATGACATTCCAAACTATTGTGGTTACCCTATTTCATCTCACGAAGTTTTTTTAGTTGATCTCGAATCTGTGCAGCCCGCTCAAAATCAAGTACTTTTGCAGCCTTATGCATATCTTTTTCAAGCTTATCAATAAGTTTTGGCAAATCTTTTTTCTCTATGCCCAAATCAACCATTTCCTCTGCCACAATATCTTCTAAATCTCTATAACTTGCAACAAGTGACAACAGATTATTTTCGATAGGTTTTTTGATAGTCTGCGGAACAATACCGTATTTTTGGTTATGCTCGATTTGGAGCTTTCTCCGACGCTCGGTTTCCTTAATTGCCCTATCCATAGAATCAGTAATTTTATCGGCATACATAATAACTTCACCGCA
Source organism: Muribaculaceae bacterium (assembly GCA_023665935.1). Lineage (GTDB taxonomy): Bacteria > Cyanobacteriota > Vampirovibrionia > Gastranaerophilales > Gastranaerophilaceae > Zag111. The sequence goes on from JAMPCZ010000014.1 coordinate 6,732, forward strand.
AGAATTTCTTGCCGCACGACCTATTGTTTGGATTAAACTTGTATCCGAGCGCAAAAATCCCTCCTTATCCGCATCCATTATAGCAACAAGAGAAACCTCAGGAATATCTAGACCTTCTCTCAACAGATTAACACCAATTAAGACATCAAATTCTCCAAGCCGCAAATCCCGCAGAATTTCAACCCTTTCCATAGACTTAATTTCACTGTGAAGGTATCGCACCCTTATCCCTTCCTGAATAAAATAATCTGTCAAATCTTCAGCCATTCGCTTAGTCAAGGTTGTTATAAGGATTCTTTCATCCTTATCCGCGCGTTTCTTTATCTCTGTTTTTAAATCTTGAATTTGGGTATCAATCGGTCGTACCGAAATTTTCGGGTCTAACAATCCTGTCGGACGAATGATTTGTTCAACAATTTGAGCAGATGTATCACGTTCAAACTCGGCAGGAGTAGCTGAAATATAAATCTTCTGACCGACTTTTTGATAAAATTCCGAATTTTTCAGCGGTCTGTTATCTTTTGCGCAAGGCAGCCTGAATCCGTAATCCACAAGAACTTTTTTCCTGGCTGCATCACCGTGGCTCATACCTTTAATCTGCGGTAAAGTTACATGAGATTCATCAACAACAGTTAAGAAATCCTTTGGGAAATAATCCAGCAGAGTTGCCGGAGCTGTACCAGGGGCTCGACGTTCAATTATTCTTGAATAATTTTCAATCCCCGTACAATAACCCATTTCTTTTATCATCTCAATATCATATTTCACTCGCTGTTCCAGCCTTTGAGCTTCAAGAAGTTTGTTCTCGTTATTAAGTTCAATAAGACGCTGCTGCAATTCCTGACGAATTAAATCTATTGTTTCATCAACATTGTCATCATCCGATAAATAATGCACCGCAGGATAAATAACAACAGAACTTGGAGTTTCAATAATTTCGCCCGATACATTATCTATGCGTACAATTTTTTCAACCTCATCACCAAAGAAATAAAACCTTGTGATAATTTTTTCATACGCAGGCATAATTTCAACAATATCCCCGCGGGCACGAAATGTAGAACACTTGAGTTCTAAATCATTTCGTTCATATCGAACATTAACAAAGTGTTTCAACAAATCATCTCTGTCAATTTCATCACCGACATTTATTTCTACTGAGCCTTTAAAATAGTTTTCAGGCAACCCCAAACCGTAAATACAACTGACCGAAGAAATTACAATAACATCGTCACGCTCATAAAGACTCCTTGTTGTATTGTGTCGAAGCCTGTCTATCTCTTCGTTTATGGAAGAGGATTTTTCTATATACGTATCCGTACGCGGAATATACGCTTCAGGCTGATAATAATCATAGTAACTGATAAAGTATTCAACCGCATTATCAGGGAAAAGTTCTTTAAATTCGTTATACAATTGAGCCGCTAAAGTTTTATTATGAGCAATAATCAGAGTCGGTTTTTGAACTTTTTGTATTACATTTGCAATAGTAAAAGTCTTACCTGAGCCGGTAATCCCAAGCAAAGTCTGCGTATCATAACCCTTTAGAACGCCTTGCGACAACTGCTCTATCGCTTTTGGCTGATCTCCGGAGGGAGAATATTTTGAATTAATTTTAAACTCATGATGTTCCATAATCTATATTCTAATACAAACTTTAGATTTGTTGTAAGGAACCTTGTCAAAAGTTAAAAAAACTGTTATAATTAGCTAATTAAGAAAGAGGTAATCAATGAAAAATGTATTAAACACGCTAAAAGGGTTATATAAAGGTGAAAATATAGTAAAAAGACACATCCTCTTTTCAACTCTATTAATACTCCCTGCAATAACAGTGAGCGTAAAAGAAGTTATTGATAAAGACATGCCGGAAAATCTAAAAATCCTGATACTGACAATTGCAGCAGGTTTTGCGCTGGCATCAATAATTCCGTGGATTTTCAGCCAAGGACTTCGCTTAAGATTCATAAACGAAAGATTTGACGACCCACAAAATCCGTTACCAATATTAAACTTAGGGATGTTTACTGACGGTCTTAAAATAATCCCATTACAGTTGATTTGGTGCTTTTATTATTTGCTATTACTTGCCGTAGGTATTGGAATTGCATTGTTACCACTAATTTCTATTGGATTTAATCCAAGTGCAGGGATACCATTTATATTAGGGATTATTTTTGCGGCGGTTATAATTCCTTTGGTCATGATTCTTCTAACAATACTATATCCATTTATGAGTATGGTTATTATTAAATATGCTAAAAACGTTAAATATAATATAGATTTATTTAATCCACTTCTTGTAGTTGAATATATTAAAAAATCGTTCAAGCCAATCATTATTACGGCGTTGAAATACACGGCAGCAGGTATTGTTGCAGGTTTTGGCTGCGGAATAATTCAAATTATACTCGTGCTATTACTAATGCTTATTGGAATATTCTTTGTTATCAGCTCCCCTGAAACCGCCCATCCTGAATATACCCCGCAAATCCTTGTTCTTTCCGCAATAATTACATCAATTGCAACTCTTATTCAGTATTATATAAGCGGAATCATCGGATTCGGTTACACTGCAACTTTAGTTGAAGTGTATAAGGAAGAAAACCTGGATGAAATAAAAATCAGCGAGGATAAAGGTTTATAAAAAGCAGAAGCGGCAAAAAATTCTAAGATTCTGAATAGATTTCAGAATGACAGAATTTTTTGCCGTGTAAAAAACACAAATCATTTGTTGTTTGAAAGAATTAAAATATTTTGAACAAACTCTTCTTTTTCTTGTCCTGAATAGTAAGCATCTTTGAGTTTTCTGCAAAAATAAGCACTAATCATTTTACGTTGTTCCATAGTGGAATACTCTGACCAGTACGGAGTTTTTCGAATCTTATTAATTATATCAGTTTCTAAATCATCAAAATTATTCAACTTTCCGCTTGGATTTGAAAACATTTTTGATTCATTATTTTTCACTGACAACTTAACCTCCGAAACAGCACTCTTCCTTCCGGAACTTTGAAAAAGGTCTTTCTTTTCTAAACTATCCTTAAATCTGTCTGCTAATCCCATTTTTCACCTATCATTTATTCAGTATATTTTCAAATTTTTGAGCCATACTCTGCTTGTATAAATTGTCTGAAATATATCGCGCTAATTCCTTATAACTCTGCGCAATATTAGTAGAAGTATTAACTTCACTGACCGGAACGCCTTTATTTATCGCCGTCATTATGGCAAAATAATTATTCGGGACCTTCCAATAAATTTCCTTAGCCAGCAATTTTTCGACATCAACATCTTTAATTTCATCATTTTCCATATAGCGGTTAATAACAATCTTTGTTTTATTCTTATCGTACCCCAATTTATCAAACAGTTCCAAGCATCGCTGAGTATTACGCAACGCAGGCAAATTCGCGACAGATACAAGCATTACCATATCAGAATTATCCAACGCCGTAATACTTTTACCATCAAAACTTGATTCCGCATCAACAACAATATAAGAAAAAGTATCCTTTAGTGTATTAAACAATTTGGATATCTGCCCCGGCTTAATGTTATCAGCTTGTTTAAAATACGGCGGATCTGCCAGTACATACAAACTGGTATTTTTATACCTCTCCAATGTACTCAGCAAAAACGTTTCATTAATCTTTTCCAAATTTTCAAGCATATAGGAAATATTAAACGATGGTTTTAGATTCAAAAATGTCGTAATATCACCCATCTGAAAATTCAAATCAATAAGTGCAACATTTTCCTTCGTGGTTTTCGAAAGCTCTAACGCTAAATTAACCGCAAGCGAAGTCTTACCGATTCCGCCTTTATTTGAAAACACGGATATAATCTTACATCTGCTGTTTTTCTTTACATCTTCACTATCTGATATAAGCTTGCTAATCCCTGCAAAAAGTTCGTTTTTTATAATAGGAACCGGGATAAATTCCCTCGCTCCCGCGCGCATTATACGAATAATTAAATCAACCGAAGGGTTATCGGATAACGCCAAAATCTTACAATTAGCGCATGATTTTGAAACTTTTAATATTAAATCAAGTTTTTCTTGAAGGCGCGTAGACAAATCAACAAGGAATAAAGATTTACCCTCAAGTGCGGAAAGCTTATCATAGACATCAGACAAAACCTGTGGACAATCCAAAATCTCAAGTTCGTCAAATTCACTAACAAACAATTTTAAAACTTCACAAGTTGATAATTCATCCGACAAAATTAACGTGGAAATTCTTTGCATACACACCCCTTTTTATCTGAATTATAGCATATCTTGACATTCTGTGCAATCAAAAAAAAAGCCCCATATAAGCGGATTTTGTTACCTGCTGTTGCTCGCAGGTGGGTGAGAACCCGGAGATAATCCGTTTCCCGCTAGCGATATAATATCGACGGGTATACTTCAATGTCCTGGAGTTAACTCTCCCTATTTATAAAAATGTAGGAACAAAATTAACGCCTATATAGAGCTCAATACATTCTAACATATTATAGGAGAATTTGTAAAGTATAAACCCGGCTGATTTATAATTTTCTACCTTTTAAAATATCATTAATACGTCTTTCAGCAATATCAGCTCTAGCCAAAGCCATTTGGGCAGAAGTAGCGTCTTCTTCATCCTGCAATACTACCGCCTCAGGTGACGGAATATACGTTCTTACAGGTTCCGCACTATCTCTATTGCTTGAAGTATCAGGAACCACTGTAGTTTCAGCAGTTTTTTTACCGTTTATTGTTTGCTTAATATAGTTAGTATCTTCAAAATCGTTCGGATTTACAGGCTGAACAGGTTTTGTTGTTGCCGCTTGAGTTGCCGGATTTTGAGATTGACCTTGAGAACCCTGACCTTGGAACGGCACATTTTGCTGAGGTTCTTGAGGTTCTTCAGGCTCATCATCCAATACAGAATGTGTCGGTCTGCCAAAAATTGCATGAACACCCTTAGTTGCCCATTTTGCAACAAATGGAGATATCATCATCATTGAAATAACAAGTCTTAGCGGAACACCCAAAATATTTGAGTTCTTAAGTGCTCTTAGCCAGTTCATATTCCATTTTGCAGCTGATTTATATGGTATAATTCTTTCGTTACCCATATTTATAAATTTACCGATTTTTTGAAGCAATTTTGTAATCGGATTTTTAATATTCGCTGTGCCTAATTTTTTATTAAGTTCTTTCACAGCCATACTGTATGCTTTTTTAGAAGCAAATCCGCCTCTGGCATTTTTGGCATTCAATTTTTCAAGGGCTTTTCTGTAAGCCTCAACACCTTTAGCATCAAGTCCTGCAAACTTAAATCCGCCGACTTTATGCATAGCCCAAATACCTAAAGGCATAGCCAGGAAGTATGAAAAGTCATTTACAAGTCTTTCTGCAAGGGTTTTACCCTTTTCACCTTTTGGAGCATTCCAAGTATTTACAAGCATATCACCAAAGATATAAGCCTGCATCAATACACCTAATTTACCACCGGCAAACCTGTTTGTACCACCTTCAGCAAGCCAGCCTAACGCCTTAGGTAAAAATTTGCCGAGTTTTGTTGTATTACCCAAGCCCAAAGTTGCTTTATATTTATTCAGGTATTCACTCAAATGTACTGTTCTGCCAAACAAATGGTTACTAACACCACTAGCAGTACCGTTACTGCGCCAAATTGAAACTTTTAAATTCGGATTATTTTTTACTGCATTTTCCAATGCTTGGACAACTTTTTTAGGATTGTCTAAGAATTTACCCTTCAATGCGTTATATTCTTTCATTGACTTAAAGCCAAGCATACGAACTTTTAAATGCTTTGCATATTCTTGAAGTCCGGTTAAACCTTTACGTCTGTAAATACCATCAATCACCTTAGAATCAACACCTAATACGCTCAATTCTTTACGTTGTAATGCTAATGCTTGAACTCTGAAAGGTTTACCTTTTAACCGTTGAGCAAACGCATCAATGTCCTTTTGACTCAGACCGTACTGTTCAAGTTTTTGAATAGCATTAGTATGAGTTAACCCCTGCATAGAAGAACGATTTGTAATCGGTTTTAAAAATTCTTCAAAAACATGTTCGGTATCCTGAGCCAAGAATCCATGCAAGCCGGCTCCCGGAACTTTCGCAAATCCCCATTCAGGACGAGTAGAATGAGTGGTTAAAGAACGAACAATCTTACTTTTACCTGCTAACTTATTGACTTGCTTACCAATCCAGCCTAATCCGCTTTCAAGCTTTCTTCCGACCCAAGTATTTTTTGAAAATTTATCACCCCAGCCGCCTAATTTGCCCAATATACTTTTTTCATATTCTCCGGCACAAGCAGGGTTAAATTTATCCATACCTTGAGAAATCAAATACCAAGAACCCGCTGTCGCACCTAATACCGCCGCAGGATTAGCCTCCTTTGAAGCATTAACCCTATTTGACAAATACGACGTATCTACAGTTTTATCAACTGCTTGTCTGACACCATCTCCGACAGTCCCCTGCATTGCAAGCTGACCATTCTGTTGAAAGGCAACAGGCTTTTTGTCTAAACTCGGTATTCCTAAATTACTTATAGCTTGATTGGACATGAAAACTTCCTTTTCCCTACAAGTATATAAAAACATTCTAGTACAAAATTTTGCTAATTTATGAAAAATTTTCGCACAATATTACGAAATGTAACAAAATAAGCACATACTGAAATATTTAAACTTGTATATACTTTATATATACATAAGAGCTAACAAACAAGAGAGAGATTAAAAAATGGCATTAGCAAATTTAAAAAAGATTGATAAAAAATTGCAAGACATATACAAGGATCAAGTAACAACAACAGTCGCAGTGACTCCTGAACCATTTGTTGATAAATCAGAATTACTGTTTGAACAAATGAACTTCATTGCAGCATATAACAAACAGTTGTTACACATCGCATAAAAAGTTTTTATTCATATTTAACTCCAATTTATTTAATTTTTCCCCTACAAATTTTTCCCGGATTTCACTTGAAGTCCGGTTTTTATTGTCCTCGCCGGACGGGGTACTCTGCTACTAACTACCTTATACATTGTAATATAAACGTGCTCCGCAGGGACGGCTCCGCCGCACTACTCATGAAATTTGTTTAATTATTCTCACAGCACGGGCAATGCAATAGCCGTATTCCCTCTCCAGTGGGAGAGGGGTAGGGTGAGGGGACATTCCATTATAAACAAGAGCAAAGCAAAGCCGCCTCGCAATAATGAACTACTTGCTTATCATTACACAATAGTAAAACCTAAAAAAGCTCTTATTATATTAGAATTCTCGCCAATCAACCGGAATATTTACCCCTTGCTCTGTCCATTTCACGCTTTTGGTCCTTTTTAGCCATATCATCACGCTTGTCGTGAAGTTTTTTACCTTTAGCAAGCCCTATTTGCATTTTGGCAAAACCATGCACAATATAAACCTCAAGCGGAACAATTGTATATCCGTCTTTTTTAATTTTTGTGTGCATTTTTAAAATTTCTTTTCTTGTCAAAAGAAGTTTTCTAACGCGTTCAGCTTTATGATTGTAACGATTTCCCTGTTCATACGGAGAAATGTAACAGCTATACAAAAAGATTTCACCATCTTCAATTTTACAAAAGCTGTCTTTTAGATTTATTGCATTTTTTCTGACCGATTTTATCTCGGTTCCGGTCAGAACAATACCGGCTTCATATTTTTCAAAAATAGTGAAGTCGTGAAAAGCTTTCCTGTTTGTAGTTACAACTTTTTTCTCCATACCGCAATTATACCACAGAGTTTTCATATAAAAAACAGTTACAATAATGCGTTTGAGAAAAATTAATATTTTGCGGCTCTAAAGTTTTACATTTATCCATCACATAAGGGCATCTTGTATGGAATTTACAACCCTGCGGAATATTCTCCGGTGAAGGTAATTCACCAGCCAAACGAATTTTATCCTTCTCTTTTTTGGAATCAATTTCCGGGACTGAACTCAATAAAGCTTTTGTATAAGGATGCTTAGGTGTCGAAAAGATTTCCTCGGTTGTTCCGAGTTCAACAACCTGCCCCAGATACATCACCGCAATTCTGTCAGAGATATATCTTATAACACTCAAATCGTGCGAGATGAATAAAAAAGTCAGATTAAAATCATTTTTTAGTTGTTTTAACAGGTTTATAATTTGAGCCTGAATACTAACATCCAAGGCACTAACCGGCTCATCCGCAATTATTACTTCGGGATTCAAAATTAAAGAGCGTGCTATCGCAATCCGCTGCCTTTGCCCTCCTGAAAATTCATGCGGATAAAGTTCAAGAACACTGCTATCAAGCCCGACTTTATTAATTTTATCTTCAACAATATTTCTGATTTCTTTTTTTGATAAACTCGTATTAATCTCAAGCGGTTCTGACAAAATTTGTCCGATTTTCATCTTCGGATTCAAACTTGAATAAGGATTTTGAAAAATAATTTGCATCGTTTTATAGAAATCTTTTGTTTGAGAAGATGAATTTAGATTTAGGATATTTTTGTCTTTAAAAATTATTTCACCGCACTGCGGCTGTATAAGGCGCATTAAAGATTTAGCAAGGGTAGATTTGCCGCAGCCTGATTCTCCGGCAATCGCAAAAATTTCACCTTTATTTACGGATAACGAAACATTATTCAAGGCATAAACAGACTTTTCTTCACCCAAAAAGCTCTTTTTTGTTTTATATACCACGCTTAAGTTTTTTATTTCCAAAAATTTTTCCATAAAATGAGTTTATCGTAATTTTTGTATAAAATCAATTATTCTGATGTGGGACTTACACAAGTTTCTCCAATGTATTGTTTGTGATAAAATAAGAGAGCAAACAGTATTTTAAAAGAGGGATATATTATGACAAATAGAGTTGTAGTTGGCGCACAATGGGGCGATGAAGGAAAAGCGAAAATAACAGATTTACTGGCTCAGGATGCGGATTTAATCATTCGTTATCAAGGAGGATGCAATGCCGGTCACACTGTAGTTGCACACGGCAAAACTTTCAAATTCCATCTAATACCGTCAGGAATTTTATACAAGGGAAAAACCTGCTTAATCGGAAACGGTACGGTTATCCTTCCTGAATATTTTGAAGAGGAACTTAACGGATTAAAAACCGAAAACATAGATTTATCAGGACTAAAAGTCAGCCCGCTTGCATCTATCACTATGCCTTGGCATACCGAAGTTGACGGCTACAGTGAAAGTACCGCAGGTAAAGGTAAAATAGGAACAACTAAAAAAGGTATCGGCCCGACTTACACCGACAAAATGCAAAGAATAGGATTAAAAATTGAAGATTTGTACTCTCCTGTTGCGCTATCAGAAAAACTGGATATTATATTACCGATAAAAAACAAACAGCTGAAAGAAGTTTATAATATTAAAACATACACAAAAGAAGAAGTTTTGGAGCTTTGCAAAAAATATGCAGAAATTTTCAGACCTTATGTTTGTTTTGAATGGCAAGACATGCTAAGAGATGCCAAACGCGAAGGTAAAAAGATATTGTTTGAAGGTGCACAGGGTGTAATGCTTGATGTTGATTTCGGGACTTATCCGTTTGTCACCAGCTCAAACCCTGTCGGCGGCGGAGCAGGTACCGGTTCAGGCTACGGCCCTACTGTTATAGATGAAGTTATCGGAGTTGCTAAAGCCTACGTGACAAGGGTCGGAGAAGGTCCGTTCGTTACCGAATTAACCGATGAAACAGGGAAAACAATCCAAACAATTGGTCACGAATTTGGTGTAACTACAGGCAGACCACGAAGATGCGGCTGGTTTGATGCTGTTACAATGAAGTACGCTTGTCTTGTCGGGGGTTTAACGTCGATTGCGCTGACTAAAATTGACGTATTTGACACCTTTGATGAAATCAAAATTTGTACAGCATACAAAGATACTCGCGACGGAAAAATTTATACATCATACCCAACTGACGTATTTTCACACAAGTATCTTGAACCTGTTTATGAAACCCACAAAGGCTGGGGGGTAAATATTTCTGACATACGTAAATATGAAGAATTACCGCTTAATTGCAGAAAATATTTGGAAAGACTTGAAGAAATACTTGAAACACCTATCTCAATCGTTTCTGTCGGTCCGGATAGAGAACAAACTATTAATAAATAAAAGATTTGGCGCGAAAATTTTGTCATACTAAACTTGTTTCAGCAATTTAAAATTTTCGCGCCATTTTATACACACTTTTAATAAAAACATTAAAACAAAAAGTAATATTTCTTAATAAAATCCGCAACTTTTTATTAAAATACGTTTTTATAAAAAATACAGGTAGGATTTTTCATGAATTACATACAGAATTACTTATTATCGACAAATAACGTTCAAGGTATTAAACCCGGGACTCAAAAAGAGATACCGCAGACAGAGCAAAAAAATGTGCAGCAAGATGTTAATATTACGTCATTGCCGAATGTTCAGCCTGATTATAACGTAAAAGTACCGATGACATACACTCAGCTTGAAGATATCAAATTGAATGATGAATTGAGTGCTAAGTGTTACAAACTGGCAAACGGACAGAAAGTTATCATAGTTCCAAAAGACGGAACAACAATGGTTAAGACCTATGTGAATACCGGCTCATTCAACGAAACCGATGATATAAGAGGTATCAGCCATTATATCGAACATAATTTGTTTAACGGTTCGGAAGCTCTTGGGGACGAAGTGTTTTTTGACGAGGTTAACAAAATGGGAGCCCATACAAACGCTTCGACTTCGTTTGCAGAAACAAATTATTTCATTTCATCCAACCTACTTGAAGATACCGACTTGGAGAATAAAATCAGGTTACATGCCGGCATGCTGACATCGCCAAAATTTTTGATTGACAAATTAGAAAAAGAAAAGAAAATCGTCAACTCTGAAATCAATATGTATATGGGCGAAGATTTCAGTATCGGCGAAACACAAATGATTAAAAATCTGTTCAACGTGAAATCATCTTCACTTGATTTAGTTGCAGGAACAACAGATAACATAACAAAATTAAACAGAGATGATGTTGTCAATTACTTCAACAATAACTATTATCCGGCAAATATGGTAACAGTTATAACGGGAGAAGTTAACCCGGACGAAACAATGAAACTTATCTCAAAATATTTTAACACCCCGAATAAAACCTCAGGGCAGCGGCATTTTGAAGAGCTCAAACCATTAGAAAATACAATCAGACAAGATATTATTTCACCAAAATCTGACGGCGCGGCATCTGTATTTATCGGATTTGCAGGACCGGAAAACAATAATTACAAAGAAAAATTACTTGTCAGAGCTCTCAATGAACTTGCCGGCGGGCTTATTTATTCAAAAACCGCGCCTATAACAACAAAATACGGAAGCGATATTTCTTTTGGAGTAGAAAGACTCAGCTCAAGACCTCAAGACCCGGGAATTATTGAAATAATGTCAGAAGTTCCTGAAGATAAAGTTGAACCGTTCTTGAAAGATTTATATAAAATCGTGGATAATTTGGCAAAAGTTCCGGCAACAGAAGATGAACTCTCTGCTATAAAAAACAGGCTTAAAAAATCCCACGAAAAAACCTATGAAAATTCTGCAGCGTTAAACAACACCCTTGGGCACGCATTCCTAAACGGGGTAGAAAATAACGTTCAGGATTTTGAAAAAATAATAGACTCAATCACGGCTGAAGATCTTATGAATACAGCGAAAAAATACATAAACCTGAACAAAGCATCGCTGACCGTTGTTCATCCGAACTCTGCCACAGCAGAAGGAATAAAAAGCAACTTTATAAAAACCTCCGCAGCTAACAATGTTTCATTCACAGGTTCAAATAAAAAAACTCCAATAGATGCTAACGCAATTTCAACTTACAAATTGCATAACAATTTTGAATTGACATTTAACGATACAAAATCAAACAATGTCGAATTCCGTATGGAACTGAATGAGAAAACCTGGACCCCAAAACAGGCTGCGACAGCCGCTGTCCTTTCAGGAATGCTTGATTATTCCGGAACAAGCACAAAAAGCAACGAAGAAGTTTGCAGATACTTGGATACAAACGGGATTTCATTGATTACCGGAGTCGAAGATTACGGATTATCTTTAAAAGCAAATTTCCCAGCTGAGAATGCGTCAAAAGCTCTTCCAATGTTTAATGAAGTACTTTTAGATGCAAAGCTTGATGAAAAACTCTTTAAAGAAACCATAGACAGATTAAGAAACACTTATTCAACAAGCGAAGCAACGGCATTTGACAAATTTGATGCGGTTATGTATAAAGGTTTGCCGGGACAATACAATGCGAAAGACAAACTTGCAAGTTTAGACAAAATAACCCTTGATGATGTTAAAAATTTCTACAAAGAAATATTTGAACAAGGACAAGGAACAGTCGTCGTTTCAGCACCATTTTCCAAACACCCTGAACTTAAACAGGAAATATTTAATTCCATCGGGAAATATTCAACAGTCAAACCAAAAGATGTAACAATTCCAAACTCGTTCAAGCCGATTGACAAAACGGAAGTTCTCACATCCGCAAACAACAAAAATCAGGCAGAAATTGTTGAAGGGTTTAAATTCAAACAAAACGGTAACCTAAAAGACCGCACAACTCTGAATGTTTTGAATACAATTTTAGGGGGTACGGCATCTTCAAGGCTATTCTCAGACCTTAGAGAAACCCGCCACCTGGCATACTCCGTCGATTCTCATATTGATTATACGGACGACATCGGTGTAATGCAGCTATACATAAAAACAACAACCGAAAACCTTGAAACAGGTGAAAAATCTTTTGATAATCTTAATAAAGCAATAAACGGGTTTAATGAAAACATCGAAAAAATAAAAACACAAAAAGTATCGGAAGAAGAACTGGAAGCGGCAAAAAAACATCTTAAAACCGACTTACTTGTTTTTCTTGAAACAAATTACGGAAAAACAGAAGCTATAGAAGCAGGAATTCAAAGTTATTACGGAGCAACCGAGCCGAATCAAATTTTGGAAGCAATTGATAAAGTTACAGCCGACGACATATATGCAGCCGCAAACTATATCTTCAAAGAAAAACCCGTCTATTCAATGACCGCGACCCAAGCAACGCTTGATGCGAACAAAGAATTTTTAGATTCTTTAGCCAAGTAAGCCTTCATTGATTTGCTCAACAATAGAATAGACCGCATCAGGCTTAGCGAAACGGTACGCCTTTTGCTGCAAATTTTCCAACTTCTCAGGATTAGTCAACAAATCTTTAAGCCCAGCAAGCAGAACCTGCGGCGTAAGTTCATCATCCGAAATTAGCAATGCAGCTTCATTATCAACCATAAATTTTGCATTCTTATACTGATGATTAGCCGCCGCATACGGATACGGAACATAAAATGCCGCAATTTTGCACGCACAAATTTCGGAAATACTTAATGACCCCGCCCTTGATACTGCAATATCAGAAGCCTTCAACACCTCGGTCATATTATCAAAATAAGGTCGTACAATAAGATTCTTATCGGTTTCATACTCCGGATAAACTTCCCTCAAACGACTCTCAACTTCTTCAAACTTCTTTTTGCCTGTTTGAAAAATAACTTGTAAATTCAACTCTGTAGATAGAATTTTTAAGATTTCGACAGCTGCTGAATTTATAGTTTTTGCACCCTGAGAACCACCCATAATACAAAGCGTCAATTTATCACCTAAGCCCAGCAGTTCACGAGCCTGAGTTTTTGTAAGAGTTTTAAATTCTGAACGTATCGGATTCCCGTTAACCAAAACTTTTTGACTTGATTCATCAAAGCCAAGTTTTTTCTTTGCTCCGGGAAATGCAACTGATACACTTTTTGCAGACTTAGCAAATTTTCTTGTAACAAGCCCCGGCATAACATCACAATCATGCAAAACATAAGGAACACGTTTCAATCTGCCTGCGATTAAAACCGGAGCAGAAACATATCCGCCTGTACCAAAAATAACATCAGGTTTGTACTTGTCGATATAGCCGCAGCATTTCAATGTAGCCGCAAACATTTGCCACATCCATTTTACCAGCGGAAACCCTAATTTTCTCGGCATCCCGGAAGACACTACCGGCAAAAATTCGTAAGATTTACCACTTACAATATCAGCTTCCATATTATTCGGATTCCCGACATAAAAAATCTTACCCGTGGTTTCACGAGTCAACAATTCATCAGCAACGGCAATCGCAGGATAAATATGACCGCCTGTACCACCGCCTGTCACAAAATAAGATAATTTAGTCTTAGGCATTAACAACATCCTCCGTTCTGAGTTTTTTAATTCGTTGTTTTGAAATATTAAGTAAAATTCCCACCATTGCCAGCGAAACAATAATAGACGTTCCGCCATAGCTTATAAACGGCAAGGTAACCCCGGTTACAGGGAAAAATGAACTTGCGACAGACATATTCAAAAATGCCTGAAACCCGAAAACAACAGTTATTCCGACAGCCAAAAGTTTGCCATACATATCAGGACAGCGTTTTGAAATCCTCAACCCTCTATGGACAAGTGTTGCAAATAGCAGCACAACAAGTAATGAACCAATCCATCCAAATTCTTCAGCAATAATTGCAAAAATAAAGTCCGTATGACATTCAGGCAAATAAGCTAACTTTTGTACAGAACCGCCATATCCCGTACCCAAGAATCCGCCGGAAGCAAATGCAATCAAAGACTGGATAATATTATAACCTTTTCCTTGAGCATCACTACCCGGATTTAACCATACATTGATTCTATCCATCTGATACCCATGCAGCAGTTTTGGCAGCATAGTCAGACCGCCGACAAAACCAACCCCGGCACCAATCCCAATCGGCAGCCAAGGTCCGCGAGCACAGATATACATAAAAAATGACGCAACCAACAATATAATAACCATACTTAAATTCGGTTGTTTATAGATTAAAAACAGAATTATCAGCATTGGAACAACTATATTGGTTAAATTACTTACAAATAAATTTAAGTCAATTTTATTCTTAAACAAACTTGCCACAACCATACAGAACAAAGGTTTTGCAAGTTCTGACGGCTGAAGCTGCATAAATCCCAGATTTATCCATCGCTTTGCACCGTTTATGATGACTCCGAGCGGTGTAAATTGCAAGATTACAAGTAAAACAATTACCGTCCACATAAAGTTGTTATTGTATTTCTCAAGTTTCTTATAATCAAAATGGGCAAAAAATCCCATTGCAAAAAAACCAACCCCGGCATAAATCAACTGCTTAATCAAAAAAGTTGCAAGATTGACACCTTCTCTCAAACATTTCGGAGCTGTAGCTGAAAAAATTGCTAAAAATCCGATAATAACCAAAAAGGCTACAACTACAATCAAATTATGATCAGGCGGAGAAAGAATAACATCTGAAGGGTTTTTCTTTCTTCTGCGTTCTCTACGCTCTCTTTCCAGTCTTTGTGGTGATTTATACTCGCGATAAGACATACTCTCTGAAAACATCCCCTCTTTGTTCATATCCGGTAAACATATCAAAACTTGCACAAGCAGGTGACAAAAGAACAACCTCAGGCTGCAACGATACCGCCTTGTCAATAGCACTTTGCATTGTGTCTTCTTTTATAATATTTGAAAAACCTGACTTAAGCAAATTTTCTTCAAATCTCTCGGCCGCTTCTCCGATAAGAATAACTGTTTTTATATGGTTTTTAACAGATTCACAAAACTCAGTCAAATCAGTATTTTTATCACGTCCGCCGGCAATCAAAGCTACATCCGTGCCATTAAAAGCATTAATCGCAACTATTGCCGCCTCAGGATTTGTCGCCTTTGAATCGTTATAAAATGTTATATTCTTAAAGGTTCTGACTTTTTCCAGTCTGTGCGGCGGAGCCTTGAACTCAATAATTGCCTTCCTGATAGTTTCGTTATCAATTTGAAGAAGCTTTGCACAAATTATTGCACACATAATATTTTGATAATTATGTTCGCCAATTATAGGACATTCGTCAAGTCTGATAATACTTTCAGGTTTATTATCCTTTTTATAAACTATTTCACCGTTCTCTATATAACAGGAATTCTCCCCGCCATCCAATCCGAAGACAAACGGAGCAACCTCATTTTCGATAGTTTTTGAGAACTCTGCAAGCCTTGAATCCTTAGCATTTAACACTGTTGCATAATCCGGAGTTTGAGTACCTCTAAAAATCTTTGCCTTTGCGTTAAAATAATTTTCTAACCCCTGGTGCCAGTCAATATGGTCAGGTGTAAAATTAGTCCAAACTGCAATCAGCGGGGTTAAAGTCGGACTCATTTCCAATTGAAACGAACTTGCTTCACAAACAAAATAATCTAAATCCTCATCTACTAAATCACAAGGCGGCTGACCAATATTCCCGCAAGCTTTTACCGCATATTTTTTGTTCAAAATATGCTCGGTTAATGCAGTGGTCGTAGTTTTACCGTTAGTACCGGTGATTATAACAAACGGGATTGAAGTTTCCCTGTACGCAAGCTCCAATTCTGATATAATCGGGATGTTCAAAGATTTTAAACGCTGAATAATATCGCTGTGAGGTGGAATCCCCGGACTTGTAACAACCAGCTTCGAATCTTGTATAAACGCATCACTGTGCGAACCGTATTCAACATGAATCCCAAGCTCTCTCAACTCGTTTACCAACGGCTGCCTGTCCGAAGAAACATCTTTTCCCTCAGATAAATAAACATCAGCACCGCGTTTTTTTGCCAATTTTGCTGCAGCAATCCCGCTTTTTGAAAGCCCCAGTACCAAAACTTTTTTATCACACAAATCCGAAGTTTCTTTACGTCCCTTAAATGCGTTCTTTATAATACCAAATATTTCCATTATAAAATACCTCTGCTGAATAATTCAAATAAAACCACGGCTACAATAGATAAAATCAAAGAAACAGTAGAAAAGACAGTTACAACTTTCTTTTCATTCCAACCCAGTAATTCAAAATGGTGATGAATCGGAGCCATTTTAAAAACTCTTTTGCCGGTAGTTTTAAAACTTGTAACTTGGATAATAACGGATAAAGTTTCCATCACAAAAACCCCGCCGATAAAAATCAGCAGAAACTCAAACTTACCCAAAACCGCCAAAGTTCCAAGTAATCCGCCGATAGCAAGCGACCCGGTATCACCCATAAAAACTTCCGCTTTTGGTTTGTTATATTTCAAAAACCCAAGTAACGCCCCTGCAACTGCCGCTGAAATTATAGCCAATTCAAATTCTTTCATAGCTGAAGTTATGAAAGTACAAGCTAAAAATGCAGGAATACCGCAGCCTGCCGCCAAACCATCAAGCCCGTCTGTAAGATTATATGCGTTGGATGAGCCCGTAATTATAAAGACTGCAAAAAACGGATAAAGCCATTTTAAATCAATAACAAACGATCCTACAGAAAACAATCCTGCATCAGGGTTATTGATTATCAGAAACAATATCGGCAACAGAGCAATAGCAATCTGCAAAAACAGTTTACCGCGAGGAGTCAATCCATCATTACCTTTGCCTTTGATTTTAATATAATCATCCTGAAATCCTGCAAATGTGTAAAAAATAAGAGTCATAAGAGCCACAAGTGCAATCGTTGTCATCTTTTGCGCCATCAAAAGAACTGCAATTGATGCCATAATAACAGCGACAACTATAAAAACACCACCTGTAGTCGGAGTACCCTGTTTTTTTGCATGATTCTCGGGTGCCAAATCCTTAACATATTGCCCTATCATTTTTTTTCTCAAAAAATCAATATACGGAATACCCAAAAGCATACTCAAAACCAATCCAAGCAAAAATGCCACGGCTATCATTCTTATCATTTATCTATCCCTCTTTTTACCGACTCTAAAATTTCTTCAAACTTCATCGAACGTGAAGCTTTTAAAAATATTGTATTACTTTTATCCAAGCTTTCAACAATGTAACGGGAAACCTCATCATTTGTGTCAAAACTTTTTACGTCAAAACCTTTTTCACAAAGGACATTAGCGATTTCAGCCGCCAGTGTGCCAACAGTTAAATATTTGACGGATTTATTTCCAAAAAGTCCCGATTTAATTTTCAAACCAGCTAAGTATTCACCGACTTCTCTGTGATAGCGAACCTCGTCTTCTCCAAGTTCACCCATATCACCCAATATAACAACAGGATTATCATAAAGTTCAACAAATGTTTTAACAGAAGCCTTCATTGATTCGGGATTAGCATTATAACTATCATTTATAAATTGCAAATCCCCTATCTTTTCAAGCTCCCAACGTTTTTCTATCGGACGATATGAAGCCAAGCCTTCTTTAATTGCAGCATGATTCATACAAAAATGAAGCCCCAATTCAATCGCAGGAATTGAATTTTCAATATTATAATCACCTTCAACATTCAATTCGTAATCTGAACCATTGTAACGGAATTTAGAATACGACGGAGCTTTTTTCAAAATTTTAACATCTTTTAGTGAGTAATAAACCTTGTCGCCGCTATATTGAACGTGCTTTTTAATAATATCCTGATTATTTGCAAACAAAACACCATCAGGATTTAAGCCTGTAGTAATTTCACACTTTGCAATAGCAATATTATCAAGAGAACCGAGCCTTCCGACATGAGCAGAACCTGAATTTGTAATCACCGCATAGTCAGGTTCTAAATGCTTTGATATAAGTTCAATTTCTCCTAATCCGCGCATCCCCATTTCAACAATCAAAACTTCAGTGTCTTTATCCATGCTGAAAACAGTTTGGCAAAAACCTATCTCATTATTATGGTTAGAAAAAGTTTTTGTTGTTTTAAATTTTTGAGAAAGCACGGAGTATACAAGCTCTTTCGTAGTCGTCTTGCCTGAACTTCCGGTAATTCCGATTACATATGGAGAAACTTTCTTCACATAAGCCTGCGCCAATTTTAAATAAGCATCCAATGTATTTTCAACTTTCAAAACAAGCTTTGCTTGAGGTGTAATAACATCAGATGTTGTAAAATACGCCGTTATCCCCGGAGAATCAATAAATTTTTCACCGTCAAAATTTGCACCTTTCAAAGGCAGATAAATATCATCAGGATTTATAGTTCTGGTATCCGTAGAAATCCTAAAACTTACGCTATCCCCTGTTTCATCCTTTAAAACAACCGCTCCCGTTGCTTCTATTAAATCTTGTTTAAACATCATATTATTTATTTTATACCAAAAATCATAAGACGAGAACTATATTTAAAAATGTTAACAGTTATCAACAGAAAATTTATCGTATCTAATAAAAATATATTTCGAGTGGCAAATCTTTTAATTTACATTGTTAAGACAAAATTTCGAGATTGTAAATTAATAACATCACTTACACATTGTTTATGGTAAAATAGTTTCAAATAAGGAGAAAGTATAAAATGGATCAAGAATTAAGAGAAAAATATGAAGTCGTGATTGGACTGGAAGTTCACGCACAATTGAAAACAAAATCAAAGATTTTCGCACCGGATAAAAACGAATTCGGTCAGGAACCAAACAGTTTAACAAGCCCGATTACACTCGGAATGCCGGGGGTTTTGCCTGTATTGAATAAAGAAGTTGTAAATATGGGTATTTTAACAGGGTTAGCATTGAACTGTGAAATTCCTGAACGCTGCAAATTCGACAGAAAACAATATTTCTACCCTGACCTTCCAAAAGGCTATCAAATTTCTCAATACGATGAACCGATTTGCATAAACGGTTATCTTGATATTAAAGGTAAAAGAATCGGTATCACTCGTGCACACCTTGAAGAAGACGCCGGAAAACTTGTTCACGCAGGTGCTGACGGTTTGGCTGGCTCAAGCTACTCTTTAGTTGACCTTAACCGTGCAGGAACTCCGTTATTGGAAATCGTTTCAGAACCTGATATGAGAAGTTCTGAAGAAGCCCGCAACTATATGGAGGAACTTAGAAACATCGTCCGCTACATCGGTGTCTGCGACGGAAACCTTGAAGAAGGCTCTATGAGATGCGATGCAAACATCTCAATCATGCCAAAAGGTTCAAAAGAATTCGGAACACGCGCGGAAATCAAAAACGTTAACTCATTCTCAGCTCTACAAAGAGCCATTGAATACGAAATTGATCGACAAATTGATATCGTGGAAGAAGGCGGACAAGTCGTTCAGGAAACAAGATTATGGGATGACAACTCTCGCGAAACACGTTCAATGAGAGGCAAAGAAGACGCTCATGACTACAGATACTTCCCTGAACCTGATTTAATGCCGCTAAAAATTTCAAGAGAATGGGTGCAAAGAATTAAAGATACAATGCCTGAATTACCTTCTCAAAAACGCGCA
>JAMPCZ010000150.1 GCA_023665935.1 Muribaculaceae bacterium
TGATAAGCCCATTCTGTAAAGTTCGTGGTCTTCCACTAAAAGTACATTTATCATACTAAACTCCTGAGCGCTACACTGTCCGTTAAGATAAAGGAGAACTCGCTTCCCTTATTAAGAACACTTTCTAACCATATTTTACCACCGTGGGATTCAATAATCTGTCTTGATAGATACAAGCCTAAACCGGTTCCTGCGGATCTTTTCTTAGTTGTTCCCTGCGAAAATCTCTGGAACATATTCGGAATATCCTCCTGCGGGATTCCACAACCTGTATCTGACACAGAAAAGATTAAATCATTCGCTTCATTCTTAATTGTTATTACAACTTTACCTTCTTCTTGAGTGTAGTTAATAGCATTACCGCAAAGATTGCAGATAACACGGCGAAGTTCGCTTCTATCTGCATTGATTTCCAATTCTTTATCTGCACAATCAATTATAAAATCAATCTTTTTATTGATAGCCAACGGTTTTAGCTCATCATAAACAAGCTTAACAAGTTCATAAATATTGAACTCTGTTTTATTCAAAATCAACTTTTCTGCATCATATTTGTAAACTTCCAACAAAGCATTAACAAGTCCGAGTAAATCTTCATTGCTCTTCTGCATAGTTGATAATAACAATTTTTGTTTTTCATCAAGCTCACCTACAGTACCATCAAGGAAAAATTTAAGCGTTTGTATTGCAGCTAAAAGAGGAGTTCTCAAATCATGAGTCAATGTAGCAATAAAATCATCTCTTAACCTATCAGCTTTTTTCTGTTCAGTTACATCTCTTATTACCCCAACAAACCTTTTAAACTCGTCATCCGGATTAATTCTTGCAAAACTAATTTCAACCGGAACAATATTATTACTCAGTGGATTTTTAACATAAAAATCTCTCAAAAAGAGTTCATTTTCTTCAAGTTTGTGCAATTCTTTTGTGATAAAAGTTTTTTTACTAAAAAGAAAATCATCAATAGAAGCTTTTACAATTTTGTCGGTTACTAAACCTATAAGATTCTCACAAGCCGGATTAACGCTCTCTATAATACCGTCTTCATTAAGAATCACAATTCCGTCAGCACAGTATGTAACAATACCTTCAAGTTTAGCATTTGATTGTTTTAAATCAGCGGTTCTTTCTTCTACAATCTGCTCTAAGTTATGAGAATATTTTTCCAATTCTTTTTTTGCAGCTTCAAGCTCAACAATCTTTTCTCTCAATTGAGAAAGTAAATAACTTCTTTCAATACCATTTTTAATGTTAATTATTAAATCATCATTATTCCAAGGTTTTTCAATATATCTGTAAAGTCCGACTTCATTGATTGCACGAATTGCGTTCTCTTTATCTGCATAACCTGTTAATAAAATCTTACTGACTTCAGGGTAAAGTTTCTTGACTTCAGATAAAAACTCCAAACCATTCATATCCGGCATTAAAAAATCTGAAATCACCAAATCCGGAATATTGGATTTTAAAAACTCAAGAGCCTCTTTTGGATTATTAAAAAAATGCGCGTCAGAAAACCCTTCAACCTTCAAAAGCGTACTAAAAGCTGAAGTAACTATTCTTTCATCGTCGACTACTACAATCTTCCCCTTGTCCATAATTCCATCTTAACCCAAATAATAGCATCGGACAAATATCTTAATATTTTTTAACCATTTAGAAACCCAAAATAGATTGTAAACTTTTGTAACATCAAACTCGAAAACATTAAAGTTTGACAAAAAAGTTGCCGTTAAACATATTGGTAAGAAAAGGATATGTAAGCAACAATGAGCAAACCAGGTTTTTTAAATTTTAAAGACAATTTTGATAACATTCTAAAACAAGAATGGAAATTAAATTTTACCTCTTATGGAAAAGATGAGTATAATCAACTAATCTCATTATTCGACACCGAACTTAATGAAAATGGAAATACAGATGGTAAGCTATCCAATACAGAAGCTCAAAATCTTTTTAAAATGGCAGAAGAAGCTGCAAGGGAAATGGGTGATCCAAAAGTTTTAGAAACCGAGGAAGCAGATAAATTAGTTCAAAAACTGGGAATCAATATAACAGGCGAAGAGTTAATAAGTTTCATGGCTGAAATGAAAGGTCGAGTATGCTGGGCACTTTCAGGCGGTCTAACAAAACCCAGAGAACCAAAAGATACTGTTAAAGTAAATAAAGCGGAACAAATCCAACCAGGTAATGGAATTTCTCCAGAAGAAAAATACACTTTAAAAAACTTGCAAAAGTTGTATCCGAAAAATAAATACGATATTCAAGAAAAACAATGCGAGAATGACAAAGCATACATTATCATAGATAAGCAAACACATAAACAAGTAGCCGAATATTATCTCAGAATGGATGGAACAGCATCAGTTAATTTGTTTAATAAAAACGGCGAATGGACGACTTCATATGCGGAAACCTCTTATGGAGTAATCTCTGGACAATGGATTATGCAAGAAGACGGCGAATGGGACTATAAAAGCTATCCAAACGGGAATCCGGAGACTGAAAACATTGTAAACAATTTGCGTCAAAGCGGCTGCGGTACAAATAAAATTCATAACATTACCCAGTTTATCTCTTCTATAAAAAGCATTACTCCATCCAATGTTATACATACAATTGACACTTTTGGCGGAGGGTCTGGAGACAATAGAACTCTTTTATTTGACTGGATTGCTGCCTGCGATACACTTTCTCCTGAATCAAAAAAGTCAGCTATTACTTATATAATTAAACAGCTTTTGACAGAGGCCAAACAAAAAGGCATATACATCAATGATTTAGAAGTAAAACTCAATTCTGAAATTTACTCACAATTAGATAGTTGTGACTGGCAAGATGCACAATATATAGGATTATTTGCTCAACAATTAATGAACCGTATAGAAAGCGGAGCACCAACACCATTGAGAAATCAACCAAATGGAATTGTTGCAGATTCAGACTTCAACCAAGGTCACACTGGAGATTGTTGGCTGCTCGCTTCAATCAAAGGAATCGCAAACACACCAAAAGGACGAGAAATATTAAATAATTCAGTAAAAGTAAACACTGACGGAAGCGTTGATGTAACCCTAAAAGGCGTAGGTAAAACATATCACATTACAAGAGCTGAATTATACGGTAATACACAACTTAGCAACGGTGACGGTGATGTCAGAGCTTTAGAAATAGCTGTTGAAAAGTTCTTTGAAGAAGAACGCGGCTCTGAAAGAACCGGAGGTAGACTTGACATCGATGGAAACTGGGAACACAATGCAATGCGAATATTAACAGGAGCCGATGCTGGAGCAAAAGGTGTACCGTTAGCAGAATCAGCCATCCCAGAATTTATTAAGGAAAATAAATTTATGCAAAGATTGTTGTATACAACAAATGATAAAGGAGAAAAAATTACTCTACAAGAGGCAGTCTTACAAAGTTTCAATAAGGAAAATGTGGTATCTTGCGTAAGCGCACATGGAGATAAACAAAAAATAACATGCAAAGCAACCCCTAGCGGCACAGGTGAATTGATAAC
>JAMPCZ010000151.1 GCA_023665935.1 Muribaculaceae bacterium
TATGTCAATAAAATTTATTGAAGCAACTCTTGCTGTTAAATATAGAAGATTCAACCTTGACGGTTCTGTTTCAGGTGGACCAATGCACTATATAGCACACGGTTTAACTAGAAAGAAAATGCGCTGGTTAGGTCAGCCTTTATCAGTATTGTTTGCAATTTTATGTATTGGCGGCGGTATTACCGGCGGTAATATGATTCAAATTAATCAAACTGCTCACCAGATTATTTTTATTACCGGTGGAAGCGACAGCGTTTTTCATGGCTATGCTTGGATTATTGGTGTTGTTGCTGCGATACTCA
Organism: Muribaculaceae bacterium; assembly: GCA_023665935.1. GTDB lineage: Bacteria > Cyanobacteriota > Vampirovibrionia > Gastranaerophilales > Gastranaerophilaceae > Zag111. The sequence continues at coordinate 303 of JAMPCZ010000151.1, forward strand.
TTGGCTTGGTCGTTATGGGCGGTATCAAGAGTATTGCTAAAGTTACAACAATCTTGACTCCGACAATGTGCGCTTTATACATTATCTCTGGTCTAATTGTTATTTTGGCTAATTTTACAAATATTCCTCATGCAATTGCTTTAATTATCAAAGAAGCATTTCATCCAACTGCTGTAGCCGGTGGTGTTTTCGGTACTATTATTACCGGGCTTCGTCGTTCTGTACAGTCTAATGAAGCTGGTGCAGGTGCTGCAGCTATCGTTTATGCAACAGCTCAAACTAAAGAGCCTGTTTCACAAGGGTTTGTAGCTCTTCTTGAAACATTCTTAACAGGTGTGCTTTGTTTGTTTACATCTTTTGCGATTGTTTTCTCAGGAGCTTGTACACATGCAGCAAAGGAAATTTCCGGTATTGAGCTTGCATCAAATGCTTTTCAATCAGTAATTCCATTCTTCCCTGTAATACTTTCAATTATTGCAGTATTGTTCGCAATGTCTACTTTAATCAGTTGGGCATATTATGGACAGAAAGCTTGGACATTCCTTTTGGGTGAAGGTAAAAAGCGTGTTCTGACATTCAATTTAATCTATTGTTTGTTTATCGTAATTGGTTCTGCGATGAATGTTAAATCAATTATTGATATTACAGATGCTATGATGATTGCAATGTGTATTCCAAATGTCATCGTACTTTATATCTTAGCACCTGAAATCAAGAGAGATTTAAAAGATTATCTTGAAAGACACAACATGAATTTTATTAAGTTTTAATTTTTAAACATTTTGTCGGCGGGTAAAACAAGAACTACAAAGGTAAAAAATATTACAAACCCGCCTCAAAGAAAGACTAACAGAGCATGTTATTATTAGACGCGGGTACAACATATTCAAAAATAATTTCAGACAGAAACTGCTTTGACGAGCAGTTTCTTGTTAAGAGTGAAAAAGAATACTATTACATTGTGCCGTCCGGTATTATAAAAACCCTTGATATAATACCCACCCGTTCTTGCGGTCATATGTCTAATGCGAATGAGAATGAAATTATAGCTCTGGCTTATGGCGCAAAAAATATTGGAGTTGATAAAGATTCTACAATTTTGGATTTAGGAAGCCGTGATTCTAAATGGATAAGGTTCAGGGATGGAAAGTTTCAAGATATGGATTGGAACACTTCTTGTGCAAGTTCTACAGGTGCAACAGTTGAAATGCTTTTGAAATTTTATGATTTAGGGGTGAATGACTTGATTTTTAATCCGGAAAAATTTGCAGTTACCTGCGGGATTTTCGGGATGGAAAAAATTATGGATTCAATATCCGGCGGTATAAAGCCTGCTGAAGCGGTTTCAAAATTTGTACATGGGATTGCGTTTAATGCGTGGAATTTTGCAAAACGCCCCGAAAAAATTTACCTATCAGGCGGTTTCTGCGAAAACAAATGTCTTGTAGATTCTTTAGCAAATTATTGTGAAGTGGAATTATTAGGCAGATTTGTGCTGTGTGAAGGACTCCGGTGTTAATTTTTATGATAATATTAAAAAGGGGTAGGTGAATCATGAAAAACTTTTGGAAAATATTTGGATTTAGCATTTTAGGGGTTTTGGGATTAAGCTATTTGAGCTTTTTATTTGTGCTGCCAAATGCTGTAGATATTAATCAGTTTAAGCCTGATATTCAAAAGCTTGCAAAAGAACAGGCTGATTTGTCTGTAGAGTTTGAAAATGCAAAAATTATAACTACTCCGCTTTTAGGTGCTGGAATTAAGGCAGAAAATATATCTGTCAAACTTCCTGATGATTCCATATTATTTTCTGCGGATAGCTTCAAAACCCGCGTAGCGATTCCGAGTTTATTTTTATTGACAGTAAAAGTTTCCGCATTAGAACTTAACAATCCTTTTGTTAATCTTGAAATTGCAAATAATGAACAATTTAAAGTAATTCAACTTGTAGAAGACCTTTTAAATAAAGGCAAAGAACAAAAACTTGAAGAAGAAGTTAAAGAAGATGTTGCTGAATGTTGGTTTAATCCTGCGTGGATTAGAATCAAGGTTCCGAATGTGACTTTGAACAATTATAATGTTCTTGTAAACGATTTGCAGTCAAAACATTATCTTAAATTAGCAGGTGAAAAACTTACTGCAGGTTATTTTAACGGTAAAAGTGTAAAAGTTAAAACTTATGCAGAATTATTTAGTGATGAGAACAAAAATATTACTGCAAATGTGAATATAGATACCTTCTTGCCGCCCCCTGCACCAGCTTTGGATGAAGAAGATGATCCGGCAGAAAGAATTGATATTCCTTTTGTTAATCCTGTTACAATGTACAGAAACTATGATTTGAGAGCTAATCTTGATACTTCGTTGAATATTCGTGAACATTCTGATGGTGTAATTTCTTATGGTCACTTGAATATCGATAATATTTCTATGAAAGTTTCTCATCTTGTTTTACCGGAAAGCTATTTTAGAGCAAAAACTTTTGGAAGAACTGTTAATCTTGATACAAATATTTATCCTGCAAAGAATCAAAATATTATTCTTTTAGGACGCTTGAAGTACGGCAAACATCCTAAAATGGATATGAATATTAAAACGGCCGATATTAAATTCAATGATATTTTGATACTTTCCAAAGCGTTTTTAGACTCACTTCATATACAAAATGAACTTGCTGCATTTACAGCAACAGGCGTACTGAAGTCTGATTGTTATATTAAAACTAATTTTAAAAATTTACATTCAAAGGGTTCTGTGATTGTTAAAGACGGTGGGCTTGCTGTAAAAGGTTTAGGGAAGGTTCTTGCGGATACAAATATTAATTTAATTCTTGATAACGATATTCTTGATATCAAGGATTCTAGTCTGTTTGTAAACAATTCCAAGGTTTCAATTGATGGTAGAATTGATAATAAATCAGTTGCGGATATCAATATTTTAACGGATAAAGTTCCGCTTCCTGTTTTGTTTAATGCGTTTGCACCAAAAGAAATTAGAAACGCTTATAATTTCAAATCCGGCGATGCAGCATTGGAACTTAATATTAACGGTAAACTCAAAAAAGCTGTGGTTGTAGCAAAAGCCGGTTTAGATAATTTAAGTATTTCAGACAGAGCAGGAAATTTTGGAGTTGTTGATAAAAAATTTAATGCAGAATTCTTCTGTAATCCTAAAATGCTTAAAGGAACACTTAAAAATGAAGGTTTGCAGATAAATTT
>JAMPCZ010000152.1 GCA_023665935.1 Muribaculaceae bacterium
GGGCTTTAGCCCGAAAGAATCCAGCCGATAAGTTTATCTCAAAAAGCTGGATTGCTTCGCATACGCTCGCAATGACAAAAAATACCCCCCTCGAAATCAAAGATTTCGGTCCCCCTCCGGTGGGGGACATGGATTATTGCTGTATTCCCTCTCCTTATGGGCTAGGGTGAGGGTTCAATTTACCCCAAACAAAAATGCGGTAAGCATAAAACCTACCGCATTTCTATTTAAAACGTTTCAATTAAGCGTTAATTTTTTTGATTGCAAGAACTAATCTTGATTTTTTTCTTGCAGCTGTATTTTTGTGTAAGATTCCTTTAACTACAGCTTTATCACAAAGTTGGTATACTTTTGAAATTGCTGCGTTTAATGCTTCTTTATCTTCACCTGATGCTAATTCTAATGCTTTTTTAACAGCAGTTTTGATTGAAGATTTGAATGCAACGTTTCTTACTCTGTTTGCTTCAGCGATTAACACTCTTTTTTTAGCAGATTTAATATTTGCCATAATTGAATTTACCTTTCGTTTTCCTTTGTGCAATTAATGACTTTGCACGTACTCTACGAGGATGTGAGTATCTATATTAAACCTAAAAATAAAATTTTTTGCAAGTAATATTGCAAAATTTTAAAAATTTTTAGCTGGATTGCTTCAGTCGTAAACTTCTTCGCAATGACAATAACTCGTCATCCTGAGGCTTTAGCCGAAGGATCTCATAATAGAAAGAGATTCTTCGGTCGTTCGGCTTCCTCAGAATGACATAAGCCTTTCAAAATTCCCGTCATTGAGAACGAAGTGAAACAATCCGGGGTAAATATACATAGTTATATACATTCTTATTAACCTATTAACCTATTAACTTTCCTTCTTTTGACTAACTTATATCTTAATAGACAATCCAATATTGACACTTGTTGTGCTTGGAGCAATTTTTGTTAAGTCATAACCTTGGATTTCCACAAATACATTTCCGTCGCCAAAATCATACAGTAATCCGGCAAAACCTCCGACATTGTTGGTGACGTCACCTGTATTGCAATTTACTTTTGATGAAACGTACGGTACTGCATAAGCTTTTGTATTGTTGCCGATCGGAATATTTATGGTGCAGGGTTGTACACGGAATTGTACAGATTGCGAGTTTTCACCGATGTTACTCCGGACCCTGAATCCTCCGGAAAACGGGTTATCCCCGTATGATAAATTACCTTTAACATCAAAAATTCCGCTTGTCGGTTTGCCGTCAAAAGTCATCCCCAAGCCTGCGTATGCACCCAAACTTCCTTTTCCGAGTTTGTAGTTATTATCAATCCCCACGGTGGTAAAATTTGTTCCGTCAAGTTGAATGAATGTTGAACCTGATACTCGTGTCACTGGTGTTGGCATATTTTTCCCCTCAATTTATATCCTCTGTATATATAAAGTATTTTTGATCGATAGAATTGCCAAATAAAAAGAGAGGAAGTTACAATTTGTAACTTTCACCAATCTTCTTCCCTCTCCTTGTAGGAGAGGGTTAGGGTGAGGTTGTCGCCTTTGGAAATTTTTTATTATTCGCCAAGCAGTTTATCTGCAAGCTCAGTTTCAAGTGTCCCGTTTAGGGCTTTTGATACTTTTTGCAGTTTCTTCGCGATAATTTCCATGTTGTCTGTCCATACAAAATTATCAAGAACATATTGTTCAGCCTTGTTGAAATCTCCGTCAATTTGGATTCTGATAATTTCTGACAGCATTTTTTGTGCGATTGGAACCACTTTATCTATATTTACGTGAATCTTACCGTCTTTTGTAATATCGTATGCTCCGCGTTCGGCGAAGTATTTGTTTTGCATTACCGTACGAACTCTGTGGGCTTGTGATAATGTAGGTTTTGATTTAAGGAAGTTGTCGGCAATGGTTGTTACGATAATTTGAAGTCGTTGCTGCTGGTTGTACATTCCGACTTCTGTCAGCAAATCAACAAATGCCAGTGCGCCCATATCAGCTTTGTTTTCTTCTATTATGTTTCGGTATTTGCCGAGTTTTTCGCTGCCTTCTTTTGGTCCGAGAGAGTGGGCATTTTCGTGTCCTATGGTGAACCAGTGGTCAGCTTCGTCCAAATAGTACTTATGCTGTTCTTTGTCTAAGATTGCATCAAGTCTTTCTTGGAGTTTTTTCTTATCGCTGATGAATCTTATCTGTCTGTGGTAAACATTTCGTCTGCCGCCTCCGATTGTCAGTGATAATTTATCGGAGTTTGGAAGGTTCTCTGCAAGGGTGATTCCGCCTCTGTATTCTCCAACGTCACCTGCTGCCATAACCATATCAACATCGACCATAGTTTGTTCGCTGTCGGCTTCTGCTGAAATTGTCTGCGTATATTCGCGATTAAACGGCATGTTATCTGCAAGCAGCGGAAGATATTTTTTTATTGCCATCAGTGCCCGGGTACCTTCTTTGTTAACGATTCCGACTCTTCCGCCAAGAAAATCTTTTGGAATCGGAGTTATTCCGTGTTCTTTTAAAAGATTGGATAATTCTTCGTTTTCAACAATTGTTCCTGTCATTTCATCTTCATAATTTTCACGTGTTATAGTGAATTCAAGCGGGGTGTCTTGAAGAGTTGCCCATTTCTTATCAGCGTAAGCATCAAGCATCGGATCTGCGGTTCTTAGAGCTTTTGCTTGTAATATCAGGTATTCGCTGAAATCGCGGTCTGTTGAAAATTTTGCAGCAAGTTCAAGTTCGTCTGCCATTTTTGCAAAATCTTCCTGGAAGTAATCCACGTAATCTATTCCTGCTAAATCTTCGGCAGCTCTTACAACAATAGAACGCTGGGTCAATATTGCTTTGACTTCGTCAATTTTTCCGTCTTTAATCATCCTGATTAATACAGAATGGAATTCTTCTTTTGAAAGATCTTCAGGATAAACTCCTTTGCCCGGTTTTTCATCTATACCTTTGATTAGGCGAATAGGGTTAGACATTGTGTCAATTGCGTTTATACCCTTTTGAGCATCAAATAATATTTTTGTAAGTTGCGCTTGTTTGTTACCTTTTTTTATTTCTGATTCTAAAAACTCTTTTACCGCCAAATTATGCTTGCAATCGAGCTGCATGTTGATTTTTTCTAAAATGTTTGCAGCAATAACAAGGTGTTTTAGCGCGATTTTGTCACCCTCTTTCAGAGCTAAATATTCAGGCGCATCGGCTTTTAAAAATTTTTTTGTAACAAGATAATCTTTGTGTGTTCTTTTTTTTAATTCATCCATTGATAAATTAAGCTCAAAAGTTTCCATATAAATTTCTCCTTATTTAAGTCTTTTATATAAGAATTATATCACTAATAATTGCCAAAAGTAAATGAATTTAGTATAATAAAAGAAAAAAGGAGAGGAAAATGCTAGAACTCAACAATAACAAGAAAATCGGGGGGGGGGTAACCTTTTAAGGCTC
>JAMPCZ010000153.1 GCA_023665935.1 Muribaculaceae bacterium
ACAAGTTACAAAAAACTTTAATACTCATAAACTTTTTGTTACAAAATTTCATTTTTTGTGGTTGTTTGAAAAATTTTCAAGTAAAATATTACCATATTTGCAAAAGAGGAAGTATGATGTTGAAGGATTTTGAACTAACAAGCTACAACTATTATTCAAACAAACGTGATATGGAAATTATCTCTAATATTGTTGACAGCTTGAAAAAGATTTTGGAAGAAGATAGTAAGCAGGAGCAGCCCCTATTCCTAAAGATTTCAGACAATTTGATTATGAATATTGCAAGAAAAGTTGTCCAAGAGAAAAAACAAACTTTTCTTATCGGAATCACCGGGGAAAGTGCGTCCGGTAAAACCGTTTTTGTTGATAATACAATAAAAGCATGTATCAAAGACAAAAACCAGGGGATTTACACCGTAATCCGCTGTGATGATTACTACAAAGACACCTCCAAAGAATTGAAAGAAGCCGGAAGTTACGAAGCGTTGTTCAAAACAGGATTCAGCTTTGATACTCCCGAAGTAATCGATTTAAACCTGATGAAAAATCACCTTACGTCATTAAAAGAAGGATTTACAATAAAATCACCTCGTTACAACTTTGTAACCTGTGAATCTAACCCTGACGGCGACGAAAAAAAACCGGCAAAAGTTATCCTCACGGAAGGTTTGTATGTTTTAGACGAAGGTGTCAGAGATATTATGGACGTGAAGGTTTATGTCTTCACCCCGCTTGAAGTCATCAAAGAAAGATGGTATAAACGCGCGGCAGAACGCGGCAAAACAGGCGAAGCCGCAGATATGCAGTTTGCGGATGTTAACAAAACCGCTCAAAAATATATCCGACCGGCTTACCAAATCTCGGATGCAGTCATCAACGGTATGGTCAGCCAGGAATATATCCAGGAAATTACTGATAAAATTTTCCATACATTAAAAAATATTGAATTTTAATATAAATAGTTATTAAAGAACCCCGATTTTTTTATAAGATTCTGAATCAAGTTCAGAATGACAAAAAATCGGGGTCTTATTTGAAGGAGAGGGGCGATGCGCACGCATCGCCCCTCTCCTTCTTGGTTGCAAGATACAAGGAAGTAAAAATTTACCCCCTCTCCTACCCCTCCCCGCATATGGGAAGGGGAATCAGCACCCCGTACGGCAAAACGTCGTAACCGGTGATACTGCACCGCGATAGAAGTTTCCCTGCGGAGTGCGTTCACTTTTCAAGTTCCAAAGCCCACGTCCGAACGAGAACTAAAAAGCACGATGACAACCTTGACAATTATTTTCCATTGGAACTATTTTAATATATTCAACAGGTGCAGCACAGCCGCAAGGCTGACCTTTTTTAAGTTTTACACCATGCAGCTTTTCACACTTGGTAAGTTTCGGTTTTTTACATCCGCAGGCAGTATTTCGTCCAAAGTTTGTAAACGGATTCAAGCTACCTAAACCATCATAAGTCCAGGCAAATGCGCCTTGAGCCGGAATTGTCAAAAGTGCAAATAAAGACATAGTTGCTAAAAAATTTTTCATACCGTATTTTCTCCTATAGTTTATATGGTTAAATATGTGACCTACATTTTTATTTTATAAGTTTTAAATCAATTTCCCATATCCGCATGGAGTGAACTTGTTAGCAATTTAGATTAGGTAAATATTATTATTTATGATGGCGGACAAATTTTAAGATTCTGAATCAAGTTCAGAATGACAAAATTTGTCCGCCATTGAAAAGCGGCGGATTCGTAGTTTACGAATCCGCCGCTTCAACTTATTAAAAAGAATTCAGAAATTATAATTTACTGCATTCTTTGTTAATGCTTGCATCTTTAGTCAAGATAACCTTAACTTCTTCGCCTTTTTTAGCACTGTAGTTAAGACCCGGAGTTACAAAACCGGTAATCAAACCGACAGCAGAACCCACAGGAGCACCGATAGCCATACCTTTACCTACTTTGTCAGGATCAGGGATGAATGAAAGACCTACACCTGAACCGATACCGACAGCAGCACCGCCGACAGTGTAAAGAGCAACTTTACCGGCAGTCATCCAAGGACCTTCTTTTAAAGAATAATCTTTAGAGAAAGGTTTTGCACTGATATCAGAAACTTGTCCGTCAGGAGTTGTAACTTTATCAAGTTGAACATAAACTCTAGCGTTTTTGTTGAACCATTGAGGATCTTTAATATCTAACACAGAACCTGAGAAGATTGAACCTGCAGGGAATACAACTGTTCCTTCTTTAGTTCCGATATCTTCAGAGTTTGTGAAAGATACAGCGTCACCTGCTGCGTGTAATTTAGATTTGAAAGCTTCACTAAATTCAACTTCCAATACGTTACCTTCTTTAACAACACTTCTTAAGTTAGTAACCAAAACTTCATTACAAGGAGCTTTTTTTGTAACATTAAGGTGTTCTGTGCCTAAAACTGTTTCTTCAACATTTTTATATTGAGCTTTTACAAGATCTAATTTTTGTCTTAATCTGTACAATAATACAGCAGCTTCAGCTCTGGTTAATTCTTCAGTCGGTCTTAATTCGTTTTCATCAGGGTGATTTACAAAAATACCGTAAGATAAGGTTTTAGCGTAAACATGTTTTGCCCAAGCCGGAACCTTTGCAGCATCTGAGTATTTTGAAACGATGTTATCATCAACAGCAGCTTCAATAGTAATATGGCTGATTACTGACTGAGCTTCATCTCTTAAAACTGATTTAGCAGGTTGGAAAGTTCCGTTCGGATAACCGTAAACTAAACCTAATTGTTGAGATCTTGCGATAGGTCCATAAATATCAGATGATTTTGCAACATCTGAGAATCTGACTTTTGAAGTGATTTCTAAATCTTCGTTACCTAAAACTTTCAACAAAGCTCTAACAAAATCAACTCTTGAAATTTTACCTTCAGGATTGAAATTAGCACCGGTTAAAGACATAACGGAGTCATTAACAACACTTGCAATTTCAACTTGAGCCCAGTAATTTTGGCTAACATCATCAATACCTTGGTAAGCAAATGCAGGTGCTACAACAGATAGCATACCACATACCATAAGGCTTGCTAATAATTTTTTCATCTTTACTTCCTCACTTTTCTTATAGTAAATCTTTACCTCTTTGATTATATAATAATATAGTAAAAATGTAAATAGTAAACACCCACACCACCCAAAGCCCGCAAAAGTTTCAAAGCCAAAATACTCCGAACTTATACAAGAGTTTTACAAATTATAACAATAAAACGCAATACGGCTTGCAATTAAAACATATTTATAATACGATTTGTAATACGAACGTGCGTCGGTGGATTTTTTTGTGGAAGAAATTATTAAACACCGATA
>JAMPCZ010000154.1 GCA_023665935.1 Muribaculaceae bacterium
GTTTTGAACAGTTACAACTCCAAGCATTGATGCAATAAGTAACATAAAAAAGAAACAATGTGATGAAGTATGCATATCTTTTTTAAGATACGGCTGCATATATCCATTTGCATAAACTGTTCCCAAGAAACTCATTATTGAAATAACAGCAATAAACACTGCTGAAAGCGGATCAATAACAAATCTTACTGCTCCAAAAACTGATGAAAAGTTTAACGCAGCTTCTAAAGTTGTACCATTAATTAATACAATTAATGCAGGAATCAAAGCTATTACAGATGAAATAAAAGTAAAAACAGAACAAATTTTTAGTTTACTTTCTTCTTTAGCAACAAGGGCTAAAAGTCCACCTACAAGCAGGATTCCAATAGATAAAATTAAGTATTCCATAACTATTTACATTCCCAAATTTTACTAGTCTGACTTCTTACAAAATTTGTTATATTCCTAACAAAAATCAAAATCAAGAGGGGAGGGTAAATGTATTTGAGTTGGTTGAACAAGACTACCAACCAGTCCAAATATATTTACTCCCCCCTACATACACCTTGTAGTCTCAATTCAAGTTGAAATATATTTACCCCCCACTATTTTCACGCCAAGCCTGTAGTTCTTATCTAAATCAGAATACATTTACCCCCCCCTGACTTTACGAAAAAAACTGCTTGTAATATAATAATTCTATAAGGAAAGAGTGTGGAGATATGAAAGAACAAAAAATTGCTGTTATCGGATATGGGATGTGGGGCAGAAATATTGTCCGTAATTTTTACAACCTTAATGTTTTAGATATTGTTTGTGACCTTGACGATGAATCTTTAAAAACCGTTCAGGAACAATTTCCAGGCGTAAAAGTTACAAAAGATTTTCATGATATTATTAACGACGAAACTATTACAGGTGTCGTTGTTGTAACACCTTCTCATACACATTTCAAAATGGTTAAAGCTATGCTGGAAGCCGGAAAAAATGTTTATGTTGAAAAACCTATTTCAACCGTTGCAGAAGAGGCAAGAGTTTTAACAGAACTTGCTGATGAAAAAGGGCTTGTATTGATGGTTGGTCATCTTTTACTTTATCATCCGGCGGTAAATCGTTTAAAGATGCTTATTGAAGAAGGTGTTTTAGGCGAATTAGTTTACGCACAATCAGATAGATTAAATGTTAATTATCATAAAAACGACAGAAGCGTTATGTGGGATTTAGCACCACATGATGTTTCTATGATTGCATACGCTACTGGTAAAAACCCTGTTAGAGTTCTTTCTGCTATCGGTTGTTCTTCAGAACAAAATGCAATTATGGATATAACTCATATCGGTATAGAGTTTGAAGGTGGAATGGTTGCACATATTTCTGACAGTTGGATTACACCGCAAAAACATGTTACCTTATTAGTTCGCGGGACAAAGGCAACGGCTATTTTTGATGACACATTGCCGGCTAATAAGCTAAAAGTTTATGATAACTTTATTCCTGCAAACACACAGGATTATCCAATTGATTATCTTGAAATTGAGCCGCTTAAACTTGAATGCCAGCACTTTGTAAATTGCTGCGCATCCGGTCAAAAGGCGCGTTCAGATGGAGATAACGGATTCACCGTAACAAAAGTTCTTGAGGAAGCAGAAAAAATAATGATGGGTTCAAAAATTGAAGATTTGAACAAGAAAGATTTTGCATTATCAAGAATGAGGGGTAAATAGCAAGAGGGGTAAATAACCTAATTGGTAGTTTTTACTACAAGCCCGAGGTCTTGAGCCCGCCGGAAGTCCGTTCGAAAGGTGCACGGACGAACAATAAAATAAACCGGTAATTATGACCAATGTGCACCGTCCAAAGGTTAAAAAGAATGGCTAACTTTATTTCAATATTCAGAATTTTTGTAATGTTTATTGCAGTATATTTAATTTATACCTGCGAAGGCAACTCAGTTGCTTACATCTGGGCATTAGCACTAACTATTATCGCATTTTCGCTTGATGGTTTAGATGGCTATGTTGCCAGAAAATTCCATGAAGAATCAAAATTCGGAGCGCTGCTTGATATTATGGGCGACAGAATTGTAGAAAATACTTACTGGATATTGTTTGCTGTTATGGGTTGGATAAGCATTTTATTTCCATTAATTGCTATTACAAGAGGCTTTATAACTGATACCATTAGAAGTGCTGCAATGGAACAGGGTTTAACACCATTTGGAATGCAAGTTAATCCTATATGCAAATTTATTACAGGCTCAAAATTCATGAGAATAAGTTACGCCGTAGCAAAAGTTCTTGCATTTATTTTAATTGTTGCCGGCTACACTCCGACATGTCCTAATAGTGAATTAATCCTAACAATCGGTTACTGGGCTGCTATCTTTGCAATTGTATTCTGTGTAGTTCGCGGACTTCCTGTTGTATTGGAAGCAAAATATTTATTTCAGGATAAAAAAGATGCTTAACATAGTTTTATATGAACCTGAAATACCCCAAAATACCGGAAACATTGCAAGACTTTGTGCTTGTACGGGAGCCTCTTTATATCTGGTAGGCAAATTGGGTTTTTCCCTTTCCAGCAAATACACAAAACGCGCTGGAATGGACTATTGGGACAGTGTTGATTTGCACAAAATTAATTCAATGGACGAACTGTACAAAATGTTCCCTGATAGCAGATTTTATTATCTAACCACAAAATCAAAGAAAAAATATACAGATGTTGAATTTAAAGATGGCGATTTTATAGTTTTCGGTCCTGAATCAAGGGGGCTTCCACAAGAATATGTAACACAAGAAACCGCCATTACAATCCCGATGAAAGAAGGACAAAGGAGTTTGAATCTTTCGAATTCTGTTGCGATTGTTGCGTACGAAATGATTCGTCAGGGAATAAGTATTTAAACCAAATTCAGTTTCAAAAAGAAACCGATAAAACCTTTAAATCCTTATACCTCAAAACTTATTCTACCAGTCTGATTTATTTCAATTGGTCTGTTCAAATGCTTAATATATTCACAAGTTACAAAATCTTTATTAAAAGGATGAATAGTACATTCTTCTTTCGGTGCTAAGACATCCAAATCAGCACCATTTGACATTACAAATGAATCAGTTACCAGTTTATATGTCTTATCTTCGCGCGGATTATTGATATCTATTTTTTGTTCATTACCTTCTTTATCAATAAATGTCATGCCGGTCAAAATACCTTTTTCAGGGTTGACTGAATATTTCAAACCGGAAACAGCAAGCAGACCAGGTTTATTACCTTG
>JAMPCZ010000155.1 GCA_023665935.1 Muribaculaceae bacterium
GTAGAATTAAAGATTGAAGAAAATAAAAAAGCTCGATACATTGTAATCATAAAAAATATCACAAACCAAAAAGAAGTAGAAACTCTCAAAGAAGATTTTGTAGCAACACTTACTCATGATTTAAAAGTTCCTATCATTGCCGAAACAAACATGATAGACCTATTTTTAAACGAAAGCTTTGGAGCTATTAATGAAAAGCAAAGATATGCATTAAAAACAATGCAAAGTTCAAACAAAGAATTATTAGATTTAGTTCAAATTGTGCTTGATACTTATAAAAGCACTCAGATAACACTTTACAAAGAAAACATAATGTTAAAAGCTTTTATTGAAGAAATAATAGAAGAAATGAATCCGATTGCAGCAAAAACCGGAAATACTTTAAACTTTATTTATCCACGTGATATTAGAGTGCTTGCAGACAGATTTCAGCTAAAAAGAGTATTAAAAAATCTGATACAGAATGCTATTTCTTATGGTGCAGCAAAAACTCCTATTGAGATAGAAATCGGAGAAATTCCTGATTATATAACAATTAAAGTTAAAGACTACGGTCCAGGAATTTCTAAATCAGATATCGAGAAGATTTTCAACAAATACTATTCAGCAGCAAAAAAATTCCGTAAAATTGGAACCGGATTAGGATTATATCTGGCTCTTCAAATAACTAAAGCTCATAAAGGTGATTTGACAGTAGAAAGTATTGAAGGAGAATTTACCGAATTTTGTATAAAAATTCCGGTTGAAAATTATGAACGAAGTTTTATATAATACACAGTATTTACAACTTAAAAGTACACCCTCAAAAAACGGCAGGGATTGGGTTTATGCTCATCGACCAAATGCAAATGATGTAGTTGTAATTCTTCCGTATACAGATGAAGAAGTCCTGTTTTTGATTGAAGAAAGACCCCCTATTCAAGCTGAAGGGAAAGGAAAATATACCATTGCTTGTCCGGCGGGACTTGTCGGCGATGAGAGAATTGGGGAAACAATTGAAGATGCACTGGAAGCAGAACTACTTGAAGAAGCAGGTTTGCAAGCAGCAAAAATAAATATAAAAGCTCAAAAAGTATCCAGCTCCTCAGGATGCACATCTGAAACCTGTACAATTGCACTGGCATATATAAAAGATAAAACTCCTGTACAACAACCGGTAAATGATAACGGGGTCATTGTCGATAGAGTTTGGATTAAAAAATCTGATATATTAAGCTGGTTCAATAAAAAAGAAAAAGAAGGCTATGTGCTAACAGCACAAACCCTTGCTGCATTAATGTATTTAATAGGAGAATCATAATGATTACAAAAGGTATAAGAGGCGCAATTACGGTTGAAGAAAACTCCTCCGAAGCAATCGGGAGCGCTGCTATAAAACTTTTACAGGAAATGGTTAGAAAAAATAAGATTGAAATTAATCTTATTTCACATGCAATATTTTCTTTAACACCAGATTTGAATGCTGAATTTCCTGCAAAATATGCCAGAATAAATCTTAAATGGAAAGATGTTCCAATGATGTGCTTCAATGAAATTGATGTTCCAAATGCACTTCCTAAATGTCTTAGAGTACTTATTGTAGTAAATTGTAGTGAAACTTTTGAACCGGAATTTGTATACTTGGACGGAGCAGAGGTTTTAAGAAAATGAAAATTCTAATCGTAGATGATATCAAAGGTTGGCGAGATTATCATTCTTTTATTATGAATGAAATATTTAATAATGCATATATTCAAACCGCAGAGTCAGCAAGAGAAGGCTATGATAAGTTATTTGAAAACAATAATGAACCATTTGATATTATTCTTACAGACTTGCAGATGGAAAACGACCATGAACCTAAGTATGCAGGCGAATGGCTTGTAGAGCAAATAAAAAGTTTCAAAAACTATATGAACACAAAGATTGTAATAATTTCTGCTGCATACAATATTCAAAATATTGCAGATTTTTATGAGGTAGAATGCATTTCTAAAACAACTGCAAGAAACTTTCCTGATGTTTACAAATCTGTTTTCGCGATAAAATAGATTTATGCAGTCGAAAAATTTTTATTATATCAAAGATTTATTACACATAGCCCTTCCTATTATTATGGGAAATTTGGGTTTTATTATGATTGGCGTAGGTGATGTTATTGTTGCCGGAAGACATTCCACAGATACTCTTGCAGCAATAAGCTTAGCTACAGCTATTATTAATTGCATTACGATATTTGGGATTGGAATCCTAATAAGTATTTCGCCGATTCTTTCTAATTATCGAGGAGCAAAAAAAGAACCCGAAAGATACTTCTACCCGTCTTTGAAATTTACAGCAATACTTTCTGTTATTATTTCCCTTGTTATATTAATATTCATACCGTTTATTAAATATCTTGGGTTTGAAGAACAATTAAACCCAATGATTAAAGAATATTTTTTTATTACAGCATTTTCTGTTTTTGGTGCATACCTGCATTGTATGTCAAAAGAGTTTTTGCAATCATTTGAGATTGTGATGTTTCCAAATCTTTTGACAGTTTTTTGTATATTCCTAAATGTCATTCTAAATATTTTATTTGTATTTGGCTGCGGATTTATTCCGGAATTGGGCGTGGCAGGTCTTGCAATCGCAAGTCTCATAACCCGCTATTTTATGGGAATAGTTTTGTTTTTATATTGTTTTAAGAAAATTAAAATCAAATATCACAAAGATAAAAATTACTATCTTGATTTGCTTAAAGTCGGAATGCCGTCTTCATTAGCCGTAATGATAGAATTTGTTGCGTTTAACGGTATGACTGTAATTTTAGGAAGAATTGCCGGTGTGTATGCAGCAGCAATGAATATCATTTGTACAATTACTTCCATATCATTTATGATTCCAATGGCGCTAGGCAATGCCGCTGCAGTAAAAGTTGGATTCACAAATGGGGCAAAGGATTTCAAATCCCTCAAAGTGTATGCAAAAACAGCACTTTTGATGTCCGCAGGATTTATGGCGTGTTCTTCTGTTATTGTTGCAACTGCACCAGGAGTTATCGCAAGTTTATTTACAAAAGATACGGAACTTATTCAGGTTTGCGTACCTGCAATTTATTTATTATGCTTTATGCAGATTTTTGACGGATTGCAAGCTACACTTGCCGGAATTTTTAGAGGTTTAAAGCAAACTCAAATCATTATGATTTCCAACTTCATTGCATTTTGGATTATAGCACTGCCACTCGGATGCTTGGTTGGATTATATTATAAAATGAATTT
>JAMPCZ010000156.1 GCA_023665935.1 Muribaculaceae bacterium
GCAGCAAAAGTAGTCTAACTACAAATAAATGTAATAATTCAAATGAAAATCACCTTAAAATGTAAACTTTTGTAAATGTTTTGCAAAAAAAAAAAAAAAAAAAAAAAAAAAAAAAAAAAAAAAAAAAAAAAAAAAATTACGCATTTTATTATTTCTGTACTCAACAGAAAGGAAAAATATATGTTTAATCCATCATTCAACGGTTACTTAAGATTTACGGAACCAAATTTAAGATTCTTTATTCATATACAAGAACAAAAGCTAGATAAAAAAGGAAAAGTAGTTGCCAGATTCCCGGTTGACAACTTAATAATAAATACAGATCAAATTGTAGGTATCAATTCAAAAACATCTTCACCTATGGGTGCAGATAAAATTACTGAAAATATTTATATTGACATGGCTAATGGTTCAAGATATGCAATAGCCGATCAGGACAGACTTTTGATTGAAAATAAATTAGAAGAAGCAATAAATAATCCAAGTAGGATTGTTGATGTTTTTGCATAATCCGAAAAGCGTATAGCGTTACGACGGTTGGGCAGGTATACCCAACCGTTTTTTAAATAATTCTTTGATTCCTAGAAATAAAATTGGCTTGTGGAGCAGTAGATTTGGTTTCACTACAACAACTTCAAAATTACCAAAAATAGATTTTAGTTAAATTTTTGATGTATAATTTTATTAACAAAATTTCAGAAAGATAAAAATGAAAATTAACAATGGACAAAACAATCTTCCCTTAAAATTTACAGGGTTCATAAAATGCAGTAAAAAAATCCCAACAATCAGTATAATAAACCCGACTCCGGAAGATTTAATAAAATTGGAAGAAAAATCAAAAACACAAATAGAGAAATTAGGATTAAAAATTATAAAAGAAGTGAAACTGAGTATTGGAAATATTAATAAAAAACTTTAGTTTAATTTAATATTGATTAGAAGAACTAAACAAAGAAATTAGGGGGCACCAGCGGTAAGCTGGTGCCCCCTAAACACAAAACACTTCTTTTATGATAATGAAACTTTTTCTCCATTAATAAGTTTATACTTAACAATCGCAGGGTTTCCAACGACAATTGTATTTGGTTCAACATCTTTTTTAACAACACTTCCGGCACCAATAACCGCACCATCACCAATCGTCACTCCGCCTAAAATAGTTACGCTGCCGCCAATCCAAACATTATTCCCTACTGTAATCGGCAAGGCTTTTTCTAAACATTTATTTCTTGTTTCAGCGTCCAAAGGGTGCTCAGGGCAATAAAAAGAAACATTTGGTCCAATAAAAACATTATCACCGAATTTTACTTTATTGCAGTCTAAAATAATCATATTGTGATTTGCGTAAAAATTCTCACCAAGTTCAATATTATAACCGTAATCACACATAAACGGCTGCTCTATTAAACAATTGTTGCCAATTTTTCCAAGTGTTGATTTTAATAATTCGTTTCTTTTTTCAGTATTGCTTGGCTTTAAGCTGTTATATTCATAACACAAATCTTTGCAATTTTGTCTTTCTTCAAACAACTTTTTATCGGTTGAATCATACCATTCACAGTTATAAATTTTATTTTTTAAGTTATCCATAAAACCTCTGTTGCAGATTGATTTTCAAATTTCAAAACCATATTAACACAAATATTATACGGTTTTAAATTCAATTAAGACCTCTCATAGAGTCTCCTATTTAATTTGTTTTAACCATTCTATGATTTCTTTGTCGGTTTGGTCGTTTCCGTTTTCATAAATTACTAAAGGATTAAGGACTTTTGCACCTTTGGCTAAATTACCCATATCTTCTGCAATTGTATATTTACCGCCACCGCCATGGGTGATAAACGGAACAATTGTTTTACCTTCAAAATTATTGTTTTCTAAAAAAGTTTTTACAGCCGGAGCCATTTCATACCACCATGCGGGAGTTCCTACAAAAACTATGTCATAGTTTGATACATCACCGTTATCTTTTAATTCAGGGTGGATATTTTCCTCGTGCTGCTTTTTAGCTACCCCATAGGCTGCTTCGTTGTAATCAGTTGGATATGGTGTTACAGTTTCTATCCTAAACATATCACCGCCAATTTGGGCGTTAATTTTTTCAGCAATAGTACGTAGGTTGGGCATACCTGCCCAACCTACAATCTACAGTCTTAATTGTTGTATTTTTTTAATAAACTTTTTAATATTTGTATATTTTTTCTTTGTATTTGCTTATTTTCTTTTTCTTCCCGAACTTTAGCAGCCATGTCTACAGCACCTTGCATTTGCCTCCTTTTATCTAATATTTTTCTTGTTCTTTCAACCCAATTAGTATCATCTCCAAATTCAGAAGCTAATTCATTTGCTTCTTTCGCTCTGAGCATAGGGGAAGGGAAGTTAGAACGAGTAGCTTCTTCAGCATAGCGGATAAACAATTTTTTATCAATTTTTTTTGCATCTTCCGGCTTCAATTTCCTAACAGCTCTCGAAATACTGTCAAAAACATATATTGCCCTACCGTACACAGACTTAGTAAAAAGTTGATAATCACTCATATCAATTTCATGCCCCTTAAGTTTTTCATTTCTTAATACAAAGTTTTTATTTTTATCAAGAATTAAAAACGTACTTTCATGAAAATGTGACATTAATGACTTAAGGTTTTTTAAAGCATTTTTTGCTCCTACGATAACTTCTTCTATAGCAGTCTCGTTGACAGGGTAAGTTTTTACCTGATTAGTAAATTCATCGCATAATTCACGCCTTATTTCAAACTTTTTCCAATCATTTATAAGTTTAATTACACTTTTATCTACATATCCGTTAAAATTAGGGTACGTCGGTTGGGCATACCTGCCCAACAAATTTAAAATGTTCAAATTACTCATTTTGTAATCAGGGGCAAAAATGGCTTGTTGAGTAAAGACAAGGTGATTTTTTAGAAAAATAAAAATTTTATAGTGAGTAGAAAAAGAGTAATATGACCGTTTTGAATTTGATATAATCAACCGACTTCCGACCGTCTGTGATTTAGTGTTATTGGGCACGTATGCCCAGCCGACGGTCGATAATCTTCCGACTAAATTACTCAATAAAATACAAACGCGATAAACTGTCACAGGGCTGACACAGCTACCAATAAGAAAAGCCCGAAACCTTTGTGGCTTGGGCTTTTTAAATGGAGGAGGAGGTGGGATTCGAACCCACGGAACGCTCGCACGTTCGACGGTTTTCAAGACCGCTCC
>JAMPCZ010000157.1 GCA_023665935.1 Muribaculaceae bacterium
AACGGCAGATGTAATGTCAATGTGGAATGCTTCAGGTTTGAAAGAAAAGTTAATCTTTACTTTCTTAATGCTTGTCTTGTTCCGTTTTGGCATTCATCTTCCTGTATTTGGTATTAATAATGAAATCTTTGCAAGAATAGCATCAGGTAATAATATCCTTGGTTTTTTGGATTTGTTTTCAGGTGGAGCTCTTGGTAAAGTTTCAATATTTGCACTTGGAATCGGACCATATATTACATCTTCAATTATTATGCAGTTGATGGCGGTAATAGTTCCTGCTTTGGAAAAATTGCAGAAAGAAGATGGCTAAGCCGGTAGAAGAAAAATTGCACAGTACACCCGTATTTTTACGGTTGTACTTGCAGCTTTTCAATCTGTTGTCTTTATGGCGTATATGTCTCACCTTCCGGGGGCAATTACTACAGGTATAAGTCATACAATGTTTTATATTTCATCAGTTCTTACATTAACAGCAGGATCTGTTCTTGTAATGTGGATGTCAGAATTGATTACTGAAAAAGGTATTGGTAATGGTGGTTCTTTAATTATCTTTGTTGGTATCTTATCAGGAATTCCTTTGTATGCTTCAAGAACCGGACAAATGGTTGCAAATGACCCTGCGCTTATGTGGGGATTGGTTCTCTTGCTTACTATTTTCTTCATAACAATGGTTTTTATCGTTATTATGCAAGAAGCTATAAGGAAGGTAATCATTGTAAATCCTAAAAGACAGGTTGGTAATAAGGTTTATGGCGGAGTTAATACTTTTATTCCGTTTAAACTCAATCCCGGTGGTGTAATGCCTATAATCTTTGCGGTTGCAATACTTTTGTTTCCATCTACAATTCTATCTCTTGTTGGTCAGGCAAACTTACCTGCAGGTTGGATTCAAGATATGGTAATGGTTTTGAACAAGGTATTTAATCCGAGCGGTTTAACATACTATGTAATTTATTTCTTAATGATTGTTGCGTTAACTTTCTTTTATGCTTCAATTATGCCTAATATGCAGCCAAAAGAAATTGCAGATAACCTTAAGAAATACGGTTCTTCAATACCAGGGGTTAAGCCTGGTAGACCTACCGCAGAAGCTTTAGATAAAATCTTGACAAAGACTACTTTTATTGGAGCTTTAGGATTAGGTATTATAGCTCTTGTGCCAGCATTTGCAAGCTATGTTACTAAAATAACAACCCTTCAGGCAATTGGTGCAACTTCTTTGATCATCATGGTTGGTGTAGCTCTTGATTTTATTAATCAAATCAAAACCCACTTGTTGGCAAGGAATTATGAAACATTCTTGAAGGAATAATATAGATTATTAAGACGGGGCGGATGTTATACATCCGCCCCGTCTTTTGTTGTAATAAAAGAAAAACCGGATTTAATCCGGTTTTGAATAAATATATATTTTTGAATCTTGCCAAACTCTGACCGTTGAGAAGGTCTTGTAGCTTTGTTTTGAGGAGCACTTGTAGGATTTTTTCTTGTAATTTTATCAATGTGCTCCGATTTTTGTCTACGCGCGTAGCGCTTATAATAGGTTTAAAGCGATTGATGGAGTTTGGTTTGCTGTTGATAACAATGTAGCAGCAGCCTGTTGTAGAATTTGTGAGTTAATATAGTTTGAAGATTCTTCTGCAACATCAGCGTCTCTAAGTGTTGATAGAGATGAGGTAATGTTTTCAGATTGAACGCCGATTGATTCAACTGCTGATTCAATTCTGTTTTGAGCAGCACCTAGTGTGGTAACGCGGTCAGAAATTTCGTTGATAACTTTATCAATATTATCAAGCATTACAGCTTGGTCTCCAACTATATTTCCATCTGCATCAAGACCGGAACACATTTGAGCAATTGTTTCTTTGTCAGCATCAGCAATTCCTGCGTAATCTGTAAACATTTTGGCAATAGTACATTCTTTGAATAAATCACCTTTTAATTCAATTTGGCTGTCTGCACCGCTGTATAAACCAACTTGCAAGCTAATACCTTTGTCCATTGAACCATTCATCATTTTTCTGCCGTTAAATTCGCAGTTAGCTGAAATTCTGTCAACTTCTTCAAGTCTAGCAGTGATTTCTGACTGAATAGCTTTTAATGATTGAGAACCATAGGTTCCGTTAGCAGCTTGTTCAGTTAGATCTCTAACACGTTGCAGGTGAGAAGTTACTAACGAATAAGTATCTTCTAAAGTGGTTAACATATCAGCACCAGTAGCTGCGTTATCTGCGGCAACATCTAATGAACCCAATTGAGTTTCCCAGTTTCTTGCGATTGAATAACCTGCTGCATTGTCTGCTGCGTGGTTAATTTTGTAACCGGTTGTCATTCTTTCAATAGCAGTGTTCAATGATTTTGTTGCTTGTGATAAGTTTCTTTGTGCAACGAGTGATGAAATGTTAGTGTTAATAGTAAGTGACATTTTTAACTCCTTTCTGGCTAATCTTCCTTAAGAGCGATCCTTGCTCTTATATTTTCTTAATTCCACATATTGGATTTTCAATAACATTTTTTGACCCATATTTTTACAAATCGTTACATTAGAAGTCTGAAATCCTTGTGTGTGCTATAATTTTTTTGTAATAGGAGTTAGGAATGAGCTTAATAAAAATTAACAATTCAAGATGTAAATCTTGCTATTTATGCGTAAATACTTGTCCCAAGAAGCTTATAAAGAAATCAGATAAGACAAATCGACTTGGAGATTATCTTGTAGAGTTTGAGGATAAAAATAACGAGTGTTTAGGTTGTGCAATGTGCGCAAAAAGATGTCCAGATATGGCAATAGAGGTGTTTAAAGGCTAAAGGTGTTGCTTTTGGCAAAAGGAATTAAGTATGAATAAAAATGAAAAAGTTTTAATAAAAGGAAACTATGCAATTGCACAAGCTGCAATCAATGCTGGTTGTCAGTGCTATTTCGGGTATCCAATGACTCCGCAAACTGAGATAGGCGAGTATTTGAGTGCTAAAATGCCGGAACTGGGCAGAGGTTTTGTGTGTGCGGAAAGTGAATTGGCAGCTATTAACATGGTTGTTGGAGCTGTTTCGACAGGAGTAAGAGCGATGACAACATCGTCTTCCTGTGCGGTAGCATTAATGCAGGAAGCTCT
>JAMPCZ010000158.1 GCA_023665935.1 Muribaculaceae bacterium
CTTTGGATTGGCACTGATAAGGGTGAGGTCGGTGGTTCGAGTCCACTGCGGCCCATATTAAAAAAGACTCCTTAATGGGGTCTTTTTTAATATCTGCATTCTGTCTTGAATTATAGAGTTTATCTTTACAGGACCGCACTCTAAACATTCAGTACGTGGTTAGAGCAAGGACTCCGTTAAAAGCTGACTAAATGTCAGGTTTTAATGGAGGGCTGATAAGGGTGATACTATAAAAAAAGACTCCTTAGTGGAGTCTTTTTAATCTTACAAAATTATGTAAAAATGTTTTATAAACAAGTGGTTATTTCTTTTCAGTAAGAGAGGCTACCCATTCATCAAATGCTTTCAATTTGTCAGGTAGTTTTTCTTTGGTATCTAAAAATTTGATTTTATTTATTATTCTATTTATTATATCTGGCTTATTGTCTAACTTAAGATGTAATAAGCCTTCTGTAGAAGACGTTATCATATGATCATCATTACAAACTCGAAACACCTCAGTACGATTAGAAAAGAAATCCACAGTACGTTGTATAAAAATGTTAGTATTCTTATTATTAGCTTCGTTTTCTGCAATATATTTTTTTATAGCAGGAGAGTCAATAACAGCTTCTAACAATCGTGGATATTGCCTCACACCGTCAGAAATCTTTACCGCTTGGAAGTTTGGTTGGTTTGCTCGAATATTGTTTACTTGCATTATACATACTCCTTTTCGTTAATATCATATTGTTATAAACCCTGTAAAAATAAAATTTGCTAATATGTTGGTTATGAACTAATAATCATATAATAAGGGGATTCGAGCAAAAAATGAGCAAAGTGTTTCAATTTGTAAAATTTAATTACTAACTTTTGTCAATTTTCATGAGAAAATATATTTTACATATATAGGTTAGTATTTAGGTATTGGTGATGTTTAAAACAGTTATAAACGGATTTAAAGCTATAAAAAAGTGTATTACAACACTTGAAAAAGTCTTGCCAAAACCTGTTAAAAAAGAATTTAACACTATGTATGGCGGGGTTAATAACCTTCGGACACGGATAAGACAAAACTATTATATCGGCAGATTATCAGAAGAAATACTCGGTTCAAATAAATTCATATCAGTTGCAAAAGGCGTTAAATCTGCACTGACAACAACAAAAATTACCCAAAATGAAATCCCTTCATTGTGTGCATTGACAGGGTTAGCCGCAGTGCCGCTGCCTGGAGGAATGGAAGCCGGGTATGTTGTCGGCAGACTTGCAACAAGCAAACCTGCAATGAAAGCGTTAAGTACGGGGAAAAATATTGTAACAAGCGGATATTCAGCGCTCAACAACCTGTTCAGAATATAATTCTCAACTCCTTGACAAAAGTTTTTTGATTGCCTAAAATTGGCATATTGACGGACTTAAGTTTAAATGAAAGAGGTTAGGAGTATGGAAAAAGTTAAGGAGTTTTTGAAAAAGTATGTGGATTTGAATTTCAAATCTACAGCGGTATTTATTGGAGCAGCATTGTTAATGCTTTTAGGTTTAAAACTTTGCGGGGTTCAGGAAATTCCTGAAAACAGTTGGCTTGAAAATACTCAGCTAATTGCTTTAATTGCTGGGATTTGTTTTTGTTTGAACCCGAAAAACAATAAAGATTATAAAGTCATCAATATATTCTTCGCATTGATAATTTTCTTGCTGGCTATGCGTGAAATCAGTTACGGAAGAGTATTTTTTGCACAAATCCCGGGAACTAATGATTTCTACCACTGGTCGCATTATAAATACGGATATTTAGCTCATATCATTATCGGACTCTACATCGCAGGAAGTTTGGCTTGGGCACTATGGAAAAAAGTGTTTGTTAAAATTTGGGAAGTTTTAAAAAAGACATTGTTTCCGTTTTGGAATGTAGTTTTACTTGGTGCGGCAATTCCGCTACAAGTAATTGCAGAAAAAAGATTTGACAATACTTTGGTCGAAGAAACCCTGGAATTGTTGATGTACTGCTTGATTGCGTATATGGTATTTCTTTACAACAAGTATTTGAAAGATATCAAAAATAAGGGGTAGTACCAAATACCTCCTCCCACACACGTATTTTACTAAGTAATAGGTGGAAAGGAGGTGATTGATATGAACATATTGGTAATGAAAATCGCCATCACGGTGATGATAGCGATTTTACAAATCATATTATTGTGTTTATAGGGTACTAAGTTAAGCCTCAAGTAATTCGCAGTTGCTGGGGCTTACCCCTATGTTTACATTATCTACTATTTTTTTTGTTTTGTCAATAGCATGTCGGCTGGGGGTTCTATCACAGTAAGTTAATAGGTTAATAAGTTAATAAGAAGTTTACTGTCATTCTGAGCGTGGAGCCCGAAAGAATCCAGCTGATAATATTAAAAGCTGGATTGCTTCGCATACGCTCGCAATGACGAATACTTTGTAAGGTTCACGTCATTATGTTTGATTTTCGAGAGGGCACCGTGTGAGCGGTGGCGTTTTATGCGAGGCACAGTTATGACCGAAGAATCTCAAGATTTTATGAGATACTTCGGATAAATCTTCAGGATGACAAAATTTTGCCAAGTTTTTGTCATTGCGAGGAACGTAGTGACGTGGCAATCCATTATTTAATTTTATATCAACCTTGTTCCCCGCCCCTTAACCTCCGCCCAGCAGAGGTGGCTCAGCATGACCATATTTTAAATAAATTTGGGGCAAAGCTGCATATAAGTCCCACACTTTTTAGTAAAAAATTTATTTTTGTTGTAGAATATAGCATGTATATACGGTCAGAAAAGGAAAGGGAACTACTAAAATGACAAAACTTTCACCATTACAAATCGAAAGATTAAAGTACCAACCAAAACTTCCTATCTGTTTGCAAAACGGTGTAAACTCATTGGAATTGGTTGAAGGTTCTGCAACTCAATCAGTTAGAGATCAAGAACAAATCCAAGCATTATTTTCAAATACTTACGGCAAACCAACCGTAACATTCAAATCAGCATCTTCATCTTCATCTTCAGAAGTGAAAAATGTCGGTGTAATCCTTTCAGGCGGACAAGCTCCTGGCGGACACAACGTTATTGCAGGTTTGTATGACGCTTT
>JAMPCZ010000159.1 GCA_023665935.1 Muribaculaceae bacterium
GTAACAAAAGAAACAATTACACAGTATGTTGAGGCATCAGGGACAATAAAACCTATAAACACTATTGAAGTGGGTACACAGGTTTCCGGAACAGTAGCGAAAATTTATGTTGATTATAACTCTGTTGTAAAACAGGGAGATTTGCTTGCTGAACTTGACCCGAGTCTTTTTCAGGCAAATGTCGACCAGTCAACAGCAAAACTAAATAACGCACAGGCAACATACTCAAAAGCTGTTTCTACACTAAATTACAAAAAAAACAATTACCAGAGATATCAACATCTCTATCAAAAGAATTATGTTTCTAAAGACGAAGTAGAACTTGCTCTCTCTAACTATCAACAGGCTCAGGCAGAAGTTGCTGCAGCAAGCGCAGAAGTTCAAGCTGCAAAAGCATCTTTAGATAATAATATGACAAACTTAAGGTATTCAAAAATTGTCTCACCTGTTGACGGGACAGTAATTTCAAGGGCAGTTGATGTAGGTCAAACTGTTGCAGCAAGCTTTAACACACCAACACTTTTTGAAGTAGCAAAAGACTTAACCCAAATGCAAATAGAAACAAGCGTTTCAGAAGCTGATATCGGCAAAGTTAAAGTCGGACAAAAAGCAAATTATACGCTTGACGGTTATCAAGATAGAAATTTTGAAGGTGAAGTTACACAAGTTAGACTTGCTTCCACGACTACAAACAATGTTGTTACATATACTGTAATTGTTTCCGTTGACAACTCTGAAGGACTTGTAATTCCAGGGATGACAGCAAATGTTTCAGTCATTACAAACAATGTAAAAGATGCTCTGTGTGTACCACTTCAAGCACTTAAATTTACGCCAGATACTACAGGTAAAAAATACGAAAAACAGGGCATATGGGTTCAAACAAAAACCGGCCCGCAAAGATTTGATATAGAAGTTGGCGCAGCAGACGATAACAAAACCCAGATTATATCCGACAAAATCAAAGAAGGAGACAAGGTTATTATAAGCTCAATTGGCGGAGGTGCCAATAAAGGAGGAAAGAAAGGAGCAAATAATAACATGAGACCACCGAGGATTTAACAATGGCATTAATTGAAATAAAAAATGCAGTAAAAACTTATCAAATGGGAGATGAATGCTTCTATGCACTCAATGATGTTTCTTTTTGCATAGAAGAAGGCGAATTTGTTGCCATTATGGGAACATCCGGCTCAGGCAAATCTACCTGTATGAATATGCTTGGAACACTTGACAAACCTAGCAGCGGAGAATATTACCTTGATGGTGTCGATATGTTTTCACTTAGTCCTGATGAGCTTTCAAACATTAGAAACAATAAAATCGGTTTTGTTTTTCAAGGGTTTAATCTTATCTCAAGAACATCTGCTCTGGATAATGTTCAACTTCCAATGATTTATAAAGGCATTCCGGAAGAAGAAAGAATCGAACGAGCAAGAGAAGCATTAAAAATTGTAGGATTAGATAAAAAAGAAAACAATATGCCATCCCAGATGTCTGGTGGACAGCAGCAGCGAGTAGCCATCGCAAGAGCAATCGTAAATGACGCACCATTAATTCTTGCCGATGAACCTACAGGTAATCTGGACACAAAAACGAGTATTGATGTTATGGAGTTCTTTGTAAACCTCAATGCAAAATTGGGTAAAACAATCGTTCTGGTAACTCATGAACCTGATATAGCAGAATACACAAAAAGAATTATTAAATTCAAAGACGGAAAAATTGTTTCGGATTTAATGAAAGAAGATTGGATAAAGCAAAGAAATAAAGAAACCTAACCCTCAACCGGCTTGAAGAGTTCGTCGCTCGTTCCAAAGGAGCACTTGGAGTGATAAATATAATTTAGTAAAAGAATTGATGTGCTCCGCCCAAAGGTAAAAAAAATGATAGATTTTAAGTCAACATTAAAAATTGCGTTAAATTCATTAAAAGTAAACAAAATGCGTTCGGCTCTTACCAGCCTGGGTATAATCATTGGTGTTGCAGCTGTAATTATTATGCTTGCAATAGGTTCCGGAGCAAACAAACAGGTTCAAGAAAATATGGAGTCAATGGGTTCCAATCTTTTGACAATACGCTCTGCAACAGCAAAAACCGGCGGAGTCTCTATGGGAAAAGGTTCAAAACCTACTTTAAGCGTAAAAGATGCCGAAGCTATTAAAAAGAGTGCTCGTGGAATAGAAGCAGTTGCTCCGGTTCTAAACTCTTCAAAACAGGTTATGTACGGCAATCAGAACTGGTCAACATCAATTTATGGTATTACAACTCCATATTTATATGTTAAAAGTTACGAAATTGAACTTGGCCGCTCTTTTACCCCTGATGATGACAGAAATGCTGCAAAAGTTGCAATGATAGGTTCAACCGTTGAAACAGAATTATTTGGGGATGTAAACCCTATAGGCAAAACCATTCGTGTTGGAGATGTACCGTTTAAAGTAATCGGTACACTAAAATCTAAGGGAACAATGGGTCCGATGGATTATGATGACCTGGTTTTTATACCACTGACAACAGCTCAGAGAAAAGTATTCGGAACAGATTTCCCCGGTGCCGTAAATCAAATTCTTGCGAAAGCACTTTCTCTTGAAGACAGCACAACGGCAGAAAAAGATATTGAAGAAATTTTGAGAAGAAGACATAACTTAGGAACAACTCAAGAAAATGATTTTGATATTAGAAACAGCGCCGAGTTTCAGGAAAGAATGAAATCTACAGTTAAAACTTTTGCAATTCTTCTTGCCTCGATAGCTTCTGTTTCATTAATCGTAGGTGGTATCGGAATTATGAATATTATGCTAGTTTCTGTTACGGAAAGAACTAAAGAAATCGGTATAAGAATGGCTATAGGAGCACGCGCTGTTGATATAAGAATCCAATTCCTAATAGAAGCACTTGTTCTTTCACTTCTAGGCGGATTAATAGGGGTCATAAGCGGAATAATTATTGCACTATTAATTGGAACATTTTTCCATACAGCAATCGAAATAACCCTTGCACCAATATTGCTTTCATTCGGTTTTTCAGGGATTGTAGGAATCGGTTTTGGATATTACCCTGCCTACAAAGCTTCGCTGCTCAATCCGATTGACG
>JAMPCZ010000015.1 GCA_023665935.1 Muribaculaceae bacterium
AATTCTGTCATTCTGAGGCTTTAGCCGAAGAATCTCTCTAAAAATTATGAGATACTTCGCTAACGCTCAGTATGACCTTTTACTAAATTGAGTGTAATCCAGGGGATAAGTCTTTTTCCATATAGCCCAAATGGTGAATAGATTAAATTTTTCAAGGATTGTTTAATATAATTAATCTTTTTCATACTTCCAGCTATTCTTAATTCCAACGAGCCTCTACGAGGCTCTTTTTTTTATGGGAATTTCATATTTGTTTTTTGTTCACCCTCACCCATCAACTCTCCCGCAATGCGGGAGGGAATATGTGGGTTTTATATCAATGCGTCCAAAAATTCTAAGATTCTGAATAAATTTCAGAATGACAGAATTTTTGGACGTATTTTTAACCTTAAATGTTTTCTATAGATTAGTCGCGTTTCTTTAATGTAGGGAAAGCGATTACGTCGCGGATTGACGGTGAATTTGTCAGTAACATTATCAATCTGTCAATACCCAGTCCTAAGCCACCCATTGGAGGTACACCGTGTTCAAGAGCGCAGATATAATCTTCATCAATCGGCATTGCTTCTTCATTTCCTGCGGCTTTTGCTTCCATTTGAGCTTCAAATCTTGCTCTTTGATCAATTGGGTCTGTAAGTTCAGAAAAAGCGTTAGAAATTTCCCATCCGTTAACTCTTGTTTCAAAACGTTCGGTTAATCTCGGGTTATCTCTGTGAACTTTTGCAAGCGGCGATATATCTCTCGGGTAATCATAGATATGAATCGGTTGGATTAAAGACGGTTCAATTTTTTCTTCAAATACTCTTTCTACAACCTGTCCCCAGTTATCACAATCATCTGCATTCACATTCACTGATTTTGCTTTTTCTTTCGCTTCTTCAACTGTTTCAATCGCAGCGAAATCAATTCCTGTAGCTTCTTCAACTGCACCCAGCATAGTTTTTCTATCCCAAGGCGGAGTTAAATCAATTTCATTTTCTCCGTATTGGATTTTGGTAGTTCCTAAAACTTCTTGAGCGACATAAGCTACCAAATTTTCTGTCAATTCCATCATATCGTTGTAGTCAACGTAAGCTTGATAAAGCTCCATCATTGTAAATTCAGGGTTGTGACGGGTGTCTATACCTTCGTTTCTGAAACTTCTGTTAATTTCAAATATTTTTTCACTTACACCGCCGACCATAAGTCTTTTTAGATATAATTCCGGCGCAATTCTCAAGAACATGTCCATATCTAATGTGTTGTGGTGAGTAATGAACGGTCTTGCGTTGGCTCCGCCGGCTTGCGGGTGAAGCATTGGAGTTTCAACCTCCATAAATCCTTTGTTAATTAAGTATTCACGGACTTTTTGAATGATTAAACTTCTTTGTTGGAAAGTCTTTTTCACGTCTTCATTCACAATCATATCAACATATCTTTGGCGATATTTTGTTTCAACGTCAGTTAAACCGTGGAATTTTTCAGGCAATGGCAGCAAAGATTTTGAAAGAATTTCCAACGATGTAGATTTTATTGTTAATTCACCGCGCGGAGTTCTTCTTACTGACCCGTAAAAACCAACAATATCTCCGATGTCAATGGTTTTGAGTGTTTGGATATCTTCTGCAGACAGGTTTTCTTTGTGAGAAAAGATTTGAATTTTTCCTGAAGCATCAATAAGGTCAATAAACATTCCGCTGTTGCGGTTTGCCATAACACGTCCTGCAACATGGTAAAAATCTTCGGTTTCTTCGCCCACAGCAAGATCTTTGTATTTATCCTGCAAATCTTGAGCCATAATATCTTTATCATATCCGTACGGATAAGGGTTTAATCCTCTTTCTCTCAAGTTATTCATTTTTTGGATTCTAACCTGACGAATTTGATTTTTAGAGGAGTTTGATTCTTGTGTTTTTTCCATTTGTTGAGTCATAATTCCAATCCTTCTTTCTACATAACATCGTTATAATTTTATTTTAGCACAAACAAAATCCGCGTTGTAACGAAATGTTAATTTGTAATAATAGCTGAAACATAAGGATAGTTAGTATTCAGGTGATTATATATTTTTTATATATAACTTATGGCAATTTTTGTTTGTCATTTTACTTATAAATAATATAGTGTTTTGTAATATTTAAATCTTAAGGAGGATGATTATGTTTGATAGAGTCCAAAGTTCAATGAAATCTTTTAGTGGAGCAGAGCTTCAAGGGAGTCTTAAGCCTAAGAAGATGTCTTCAGCATTTAAAGAAAAAGCGATAAAAGTTTTGATGATGTCTCCGGATGAGCGTAAGGCGTACTTTGATGCGCAGAGAAAAGAAAAAATTGCAAAGCTGCCTAAAAAAGACCAAGCTGTAGCTGAAAGATTGTATAAGACGATTAGTGATGCTGACAAAACGCCTTTGGGTTTGGAATTGAGTGAAAGGAATGCTCTTTTGGCTGAAGTTGAAGAGTTTGTAAAATTGCATCCTGAATTTAAGGAGTTAAAATCATCGCTTATGCAAGTTAAATGCTTTGCTTATAACTGTTAACAAAAAAGAACCTCTTTTTAAAGAGGTTCTTTTTTGTTTGTTCTAAATCAAGAATTATAATTTAGAAGCAACCATTTTTAAAGTTTCAGCAAGTCTTGTTGAGTAACCCATTTCGTTATCATACCAAGAAATGATTTTAACTTGATTTCCACCCATTACACGAGTTAATAAAGCGTCAACTGTTGATGATTGTGAAGTTCCAACGTAGTCAGATGAAACTAATGGTTCTTCAGTGTAGCAAAGAACGTGTCCGTCAGCACCTTCTTTAAGAGCTGCGTTAACTTCTTCAACTGTAACGTCTTTTGCAACTTCAAATACAACGTCAACCAAAGATACGTCCGGGGTTGGAACTCTCATAGCGAAACCGTCCAATTTACCTTTCAATTGAGGTAAAACAAGAGCTACAGCTTTAGCTGCACCAGTTTTTGTAGGAACGATGTTAAGAGCACCAGCTCTTGCACGACGAGGATCTTTGTGTCCTGCGTCTAAGATTCTTTGGTCGCCAGTGTATGAGTGAACAGTTGTCATCAAACCTTTAACGATTCCGAATTTTTCGTCAATAACTTTAGCAACAGGAGCTAAACAGTTAGTTGTACAAGAAGCCATTGAAATTACGTTGTGGTTAGCCGGATCGTATTCATTTTCGTTAACGCCTAAAACGATAGTTTTATCTTCGTTTGTAGCCGGAGCTGAAATGATAACTTTCTTAGCACCTGCAGCGATATGAGCTTTTGCTTTTTCGCCGTCTGTGAAGAAACCGGTTGATTCAACAACAACTTCAACACCTAAATCTTTCCAAGGAAGATTTGCAGGATCTTTTTCTGCGAAGAATTTAATTTTGTGACCGTTTACAACGATACCTTCTTCGTAAGCTTCTACTTCGCCGCAGAATTTACCCATAACTGAGTCATATTTGAAAATTCTTGCTGCATCTTCAGGTTTTAGACCAGGGTCGTTAATTGCAACGTAATCCAATTCTTCAAAGATGCCTTCTCTGATAGCGGCTCTTAATGTGTTACGGCCGATTCTACCAAAACCGTTAATTGCTACTTTTACTTTTGACATAAGATTTTACTCCTTCTTAATGTGTAACATTTCTTCTACTATAACATGCCGATAGTATCACCAACAAGATTCTGAATCAAGTTCAGAATGACAAATTTTTAATCTCTTATTACAAAGCCCCTGAAACAAGTTCAGGGTGACACTTTGGCAAGGAATACGTCATTGCGAGGAGTGCAGAGCACGACGAGGCAATCCAGCTTTTAAGACCTTGAAACGCTCTTGAATATTATTGGCGGCTTGACCGGCTTGTCGCAGCTCTCGCCTGGACGAGTTCGTGCTCTTGCCAAAATCCGCAGTTCAAGGTGACATAAGATGATAAACTTGTATATCAGTCCCTTTTAGAAAATTATTGCAAAAAAAAACCCTTTCTTGTGGAAAGAGTTTGGAATCTTTTTCAATTCCTCGTGTAGAAGGTTAGTGTGTAGTAGGTAGTGTATAATTTATGTCTCGTGTTTATTTTCGATTTATCGTTTGCTTATCGCTTACATATTAATAAAGTATTTTTGCAGTATATAATTGCTATATCTGATATATCTTGTTACAAAAGTTAATACAGTCCTAAATGCCTTGAATACAGTCATTCAACGAAAAGTGAAGATATGTTCGTTATTGTCTTTGTGTTAAAATATATATATGGAAAATGAGAATATAGGAATAGTTGTTAAAACCTTAGAAAATGCAAAACAGCCGCAGAGCGAGTTTGTCAAGCTGATGGACGGCTTCAAGAATCCATATTTGGTGTTGATTGCTTGTATTTTGAGCTTGAGAACAAATGACAGGACAACTTATCCTGCGACCCTGCGAATGCTTGAGCTTGCAAAAACTCCTCACGAGATGATGAGTGTTGATGAGGAGGTTTTGGCGAATGCGATTTATCCTGTCGGATTTTATAAAAATAAGGCGGGTCAGATAATTGAATTGTCAAAGACTATTGTTGAAAAGTATGATGGTAAAGTTCCAAATAGTATTGATGAGTTATGTAAATTCCGCGGTGTCGGGCGTAAGACTGCTAATTTGGTTATGACGCTGGGGTTCGGAGTTCCTGCAATCTGTGTGGATGTTCATGTCCATAGGATTTTTAACCGCTTGGGTTATTTGAAGACAAAAACTCCCGAAGAAACCGAATTTGCGCTGAGGGACAAGCTTCCTGTCGAATACTGGATTCCGATAAATACACTGCTTGTTACGCATGGTCAAAATGTTTGTAAACCTATAAAACCTAAATGCGGCGAATGTCCGATTTGTGATTATTGTGATAAAGTAATATAACTTTACATATTGATGAAAATTTTATTTTTGTACTTTAATATAGTGATAGTTATAAATCCTGAAAGGTTCAGCAATGAAAATCGGTCGCATTTTTAGTGGAATAGCAGAGCGCGTTGAGGCTCGTAAGATGGCTAAGCAGCTTACGGAAGCCAAAAAGTATGTTCAATTACCTAATTTACATTCGGTTCCTGATGCTGCGGTGGATTTGGTTCGGGATGTGTATAGGATAAGAGGTGCGATTGCCGGGTTTGCAAAGGCAAATGATGTGTTTGTGTCTATGGGGGTTCGTGAAACTAAGGAGTCACTTATTCCAAAACTTAATATAGCCGTTCATCGCCCTGCAACGAAAACCGAACGCCCGAAGACTGCAATCAGAGAACTTGATATTATTGATGAGTCTTTGATTTATTCCAAACGGACGACTCGTATGCTTGAAAATAAAGACGGTTTGAATTATATTGCTGATTGTGAAAGTTCGACACATGATAATTTTATAAGACGAGTTTATCGAACAATAGATTTTCTCATGAATGATTTGAAAAAATAGTTTATAATAAGAAGGAGAGAGAAGATGATAAGATTTAATAATAGTACGGAATTTCGGGGGGGGGTAACCTTTTAAGGCTTGTCTTTCCTATGTCCTCGGCCGGACGGGGCACTATGCTACCAATTAATGAAAATTATGAGCGATTAACGCGCTCCGCGGGGACGGCTCCGCCGTGGTACCGACTCCCTCTGAATACCGAGCAATTAAGTCGTCATTGCGAGGAGTGCAGAGCACGACGTGGCAATCCATTTAATCTTAGCAAAAGCTTGCAGTGGATTGCTTCGCATACGCTCGCAATGACGACCCGGTTGCAAGATTATCGTCATCCTGAGCGAAGCGAAGGATCTCATAATATTAAGAAATTCTTCAGTCGAGCACTCCCTCAGAATGACGAAAATAAAAACACCCTCTCTCGCTGTGAGAGGGTAGAATTTCAACTTGAGCAGGCGCGAAAGTTAGAAATTCGGGAGAGGGTTAAGAAAGCCGCATTTACCTTAGCAGAAGTCCTCATCACCCTTGGCATAATCGGTGTTGTTGCGGCGATGACCATTCCTAATATCGCCGCAAATGTAAAAGCCAAAAAGCTACAGTCCAAATATATGAAAGTATATTCAACTCTGACAAATCTAACTCGTGTTATGCAAAATGATGATATTGGTTTAGATTATAGATCTTACAGCTATGGGCAGCTGGCGCGGACTATGCAAACTTATTTACCAGGCTCGCTTATTGCTATGACTTATAGTTCTAAGTATCCTTTTTGGCATCCCGGTATAGATGAAAATAAAGAGCACAGATCGTTAGACGGTACTAAAACCGGTTCTTCTTATTTTGATGACGGACAAATAGCTCTTTCTGACGGTACGAATTTATTTATTGAAAATGCAGGACCGCGTGCATTGTATTATCTGATAACAGCAGATATAAACGGGGTTTATACCCCTCCTAACAGGTTAGGGTATGATCTTTTTACTTTTCAATTGATGCAAAATGGTGAATTAAGACCAATGGGTACGCAAAACACATATTATACTGATATGAGTAAATATTGCAATATAAATATTAAGTCTAATATCAATGGAATTGCTTGTGCTGCAAAAGCCTTGAACGACCCGGATTATTTTAAATGGGCAGTTAAGAATATTAAATAAGTTATTGAAACCGTTGTACTGTCCATAGTTTTCATTGATAATTTTTTGTGGTACAATCAGCTTATGAAACATACATTTGAACAAAAAGTTTTTTATTCTGATACTGATGCGTACGGTGTTGTTTGGCACGGTTCGTATCTTCGCTGGCTTGAGATGGGCAGGGTTGAACTTTGTTCTATGATGGGGCTGAGCATTACTGATTTGGCTCAAAATCATGATATTGTGCTCCCAGTAGTTAATCTTAATCTTAAGTACAAATCTTCTGCAAGGCTGGAAGATTGGATGATTATTGAAACAGAGATTTCAGAATTTAAAGGGTTTACTGTTACATTCAAGCAGTCAATAAAATCAAGGGATACCGGGAAAGTTTTTCTTGAAGCTGATGTTGTGGTTGTTGCGATAAATAATGATGGAAAATTATATCGCAGGATGCCTGAGATTCTTGCGAAGTCATTTGAAGAGGTTTTGAAATGTCCGGAACTCGTTTAAATAAATATATCGCATCTTCGGGGCTTTGTTCCCGCAGAAAAGCGGATGAACTGATTGAGTCGGGTGTTGTTATGGTCAACGGAAAACGGGTTACAGAGCTTGGATTTTCTGTTGCGCCTAAAGACAAAGTCTTTGTTAACGGTAAAATGATTCATCCGATAAAACATGTATATTATCGTTTTTATAAACCTGCGGGATATATTACTACGGCTGATGATGAAAAAGGAAGAAAGACTATTTATGATTTGCTTCCTGAAAATATGCACAACTTGAAACCTGTAGGTCGTTTGGATAAGGATTCAACCGGACTTATAATTTTAACAAACGATGGGGATTTGATTAATGATTTGACTCATCCGTCTGTCAAAATTCCTAAATTTTACAGGGTTTCTATCAATGGCAAAATTACTCAAAATGATATTGATACGATGTATAAAGGGATAGAAATTGAGCCCGGAAAAACTGCTTATGCAGAGGTTGATGTTCTTGAAATAGATAATGACCATACTGTACTTGAAGTGGTTTTGTATCAAGGGTTGAACAGACAAATCCGTAAGATGTTTGCGCACTTGGGGTTTGAAGTTTTAACACTTAAAAGAACCCGCCATGCGACACTTGATTTAACAGGTCTTAAACGAGGTGAATTTAAACCGATTAAGCCCGGACAACTCAAGGATTTGAGGAATTTTTTAAACAGGATTTCCAAGAAAAATGATTAAGGTTGCACTTGTTGGTAATATTGCAAGCGGCAAATCTACCGTTGAAATAACTTTAAAAAAACTCGGGTATGATGTTTTAGATACCGATGACGTTTGTCATACTTTATTGGGGCTTTTTCCCGATATTCCTATTGCATTTGCTCAGTATGATGTTTTTGACGGGGAAAAGATTTCGCGTGAAAAACTTGGGAAGCTGGTTTTTAATAATCCGAAATTGAAAGAAAAACTGGAAGATATTTTATATCCTCAAGTGCGAGTTGAAATCAGAAAATTTTTTGACACTTCGGATAAGAATATTGTATTTGTAGCGATTCCGTTGTTATTTGAAGCCCAGATGGAAGATATGTTTGATAAAGTTTTATTTGTTTACAGCGACGATGCCATAAGGCTAAAAAGGCTTATGGCTCGTAATGATTACACTGAGGAGTATGCAAAACTTCGTATGGAGTCGCAAGTTTCGCAAGATGTTAAATTGAAAAAATCTGATTATATAATTTATAATAATTCCACGGTTGAAGATTTGGAATTATCTGTTAAGAACGTACTTGAACAAATCCGCTGAGGGACGGGTTGTATGCGCTGTAATGCGCTGTTGCAACGCGGTCGTTTCGGTTGCCTTCAATTGAGTCAAAAGAGCCGTCAGCGTAGACTTTTGTAACAAATCCCGTATGAGATGCTCCGTTTTCTCTTAGTATTATTACATCTCCGGGTTTTACTTTGTTTCTGATTATATCGGCTTTGTTTCCTTTTCCTGCAACAGGCAGATATGTTCCGTTATTAATGCCCCATTGTTTAATGTTTTCCACTCTAAGGTGCGGCATTCCTGGCTCTATCTGCAAGTCATACGTCGGAGGAGTAAGTCCTTTTTCTCTGTATGTTTTGTTTATTACAAATTTTATAAAATCTGCGCACCATTCGGGGCTTTTTGATATAACCCTTGATGAGCCGTCAGCTTCGTTGTAGCCGTAATATCTTCTTGAGGTTGTAAGAAAATCTGCTCTCAAGTCTGTTTTATTTTGTTTTTTTACTGCATTAGAACCGCTGCTTGCTGCAGCTCTTGCAACGTTAGTTTTTCCCGTTTGTTTTACTTGTGTTGTGGAGCTTGGAGTTTGGCTGGTTGCAGTATTTTTTTGTTTTGAATGTACATCTTTTCCAAAAATGTTAATTCGATTGCTGCCCATAAATCCTGGGGCTCCGATTATTTGAATCGGGTTGTTATTCTGCACCAGGTTCGGTGCGATAAAAACTCCGCAGCTCGGCTGTTGGAAGTTAGGGCAAGCGTTAATTGTAATTGGGCTAAAATTCATGCCCGGAGTTCTCAAATTGTATGCTGAGCTTTTATTTGAGAAAATATTTCCTCTCAACGCGTTAGCAAAACCGCTGCCCATTATTGAACTATATGTATATTGATTAAGTAAAAAACTATTCATTCCCTGTCTAAATTCCCCTATATTTATATAAAGTATTTAGACGTGGCAAAATTGCGTTTTTTGTAAATGTTTGTTAAACTTCCAGCGGTTGTTCCTGATTTTTGAACTGCATTTCGTACAGGTGCTTGTAACTTCCGCCAGGAATTTTTATAAGCTCGTCATGAGTGCCCAGTTCCACTAATTCACCTTCATTGATTACTGCAATTCTGTCGGCGTTGCTGATTGTGGAGAGTCTGTGCGCGATAACAAATACCGTTTTATTTTTCATTAAGTTATCAAGAGCTTTTTGGACAATTGCTTCGGATTCGTTATCAAGTGCGGAGGTCGCTTCGTCAAGGATTACAATCGGCGCATTTTTTATCATTGCGCGCGCAATTGCAACACGTTGCCTTTGTCCGCCTGATAAGCTTGCACCTCTTTCCCCAACATATGTGTCAATTCCGTTTTCAAGAGTCATTAAGAATTCGTCCAAATGAGCCATTGTTATTACGTTTTGGATTTCTGCTTCTGTGGCGTTTGGTTTTCCCATCAGGATATTTTCCCTGATTGAACCTGAAAATAAGAAGTTATCCTGGAATACGAACGAGATATTATCACGAAGTGATGCGATATCAAATTCTTTGATATCAGTATTGTCAAATTTTATACATCCGGAGTTTACATCGTAAAATCGTGGTAAAAGGTTTACTATTGTACTTTTCCCGCCTCCTGAATTTCCGACAAGAGCGATAGTTTCACCTTTATCAACATGCAGTGAAATATTCTTTAATACAGGGATATTATTTTCGTATTCGAAATACACATTCTCAAAATCAATACAATTATCCAGTCCGGTCAATGTTTTTGGATTATCTTGGTTTTTGATGTGCGGACAAAGTTCAAACAGTTCAAACACCCGTCCCAGTGCAACAAATGTTGTTTGCAGATCAGTCAATGTTCTGCCTAAATCTTTCACAGGCTTATACAGTAAAAGCAGAGAGGTTACAAATGATGCAAAACTTCCTGCTGTCATTTCGCCGCTTATAATCAGATGGTTACCGTAAAACATTACCAGCGCAATTCCGATAGAACATATGAAATACATAATCGGTGACATCCAGCCGACTCGCTTTGTCAGGGATATAGTCAAATCAAATTGAGTTTTGATTTGTTTTTCAAACTTCTGATTTTGTTTTTCTTGAAGATTGTATGCCGTCATGATTTTGTTTCCGGCAAATGTTTCGTTGAAGTTTGTTGTCATGTCGCCGCCGACAACCATTGTCGCGTTAGAAACCTTTTTGATTTTCTTTCTTATGAGAGTGACAGGTGTAATCGCAATCGCCATGATTCCGACACCGATTATTGCAAGTTTCCAGGAGTTAAACAGTAGAACCGCAACCAATCCGACGATTCCAAAACTTGTCATGATGAAACTTTTTATAGTGTTGATGATGTTTTTTGATGCTGTTTCAGGGTCGGTAAAGAATCTTGTTAGAACGAGTCCTGATGAATTTATATCGTAAAATTTTGAGTCTAAAGATGTTAGTTTTCTGAAAAGTTCAACTTTTAATGAATTTGAGATTTTATTTCCGGTCC
This sequence comes from Muribaculaceae bacterium, assembly GCA_023665935.1. Lineage (GTDB taxonomy): Bacteria > Cyanobacteriota > Vampirovibrionia > Gastranaerophilales > Gastranaerophilaceae > Zag111. The sequence goes on from JAMPCZ010000015.1 coordinate 10,759, forward strand.
AGTCTGTAAGGTAGTTATTTGTATACTTTAACAAACCTTGAATAACTGCAAACATAACTATTCCGAACGGAATAAATGTTGCAAGGATGCTTTGTTCAATCGAAACAGAGCCTATTACCCAAGGTTTTCCGTTGATTACGCAATCCATATACGGTTTTAGCGCATATGCAACAACGGCATCTAAAAGTCCTAAAGGTATTGCGATAATCATGTTCAGGATTATTCTTGCTAAATGAGGTCGCAGGAACGGAACTATTCTATTAACCAAGTATCCGTATCTGAAAGCATCTTTTGATAATGTATCTTTTAATTTATATTCCATCATAATCCCAAATCTCCCCTGCAGCTATTATGACACAAACAAAATCTATTTACAAATGCTGTATTATACTGCTTATCGTGTGGATTTTCTCATCATCCATCCGGTGTCCGCCGCTTTGTAAAAGTACATATTTTTTCAAGTTCGGTATGATTTTTGTTAATGCCGTTACTTTCGGAGCCCTGATATACCTGTCAAGTTTTGATTGAACAATGTATGTCGGAGTAGTATTGGATTCTAAGTGTTCTTTTATATTAAATATTTTTGCATATTGATCCTTAAACTTAGGTACGTATTTAATCAATCTCATTTCCTGCGGGTATTTCTTTGGATGTTTCAAAACATTTCTCAACCAAAACTCTAAAGATGTTAAAGGTGCAACGAGCACCTGAAAGCTGATTTTGTGCTTGTTTGAGAGTTTTGCTGCAAGATATCCGCCAAAACTGTGTCCGATTACACCGACTTCACTTACCCCTTTTTCTTGAAGGTAATCAAGAGCAGATACTGTATCTTGCTCAATATGACGTTCCCGAATGTGTTTTGACGGCTTGTTTTTACCATATCCTCTGTAATCTATAGCTAAAATCCCATAGTCACTTTTGCTTAATGATTTGTAGAGCGGTTGATTACTTGTTATATTATGCGAAAATCCGTGTAGAAATAATATGTATTTTTGAGCATTATTCGGATTTATATCAAATGCGTTGATACTCTCATTTACTGTAACAGGGATTTGAACCTGTTTTGTAATTTTAGCCAATGCCGGTTCTAAATGTGTGTATGGGCGTTTAGAACCTCGTATTGAACGATGATAACATTCACTTTTGAGGAAATGAATAATTAATCTTTCAATGAGTGTTGCGCCTGTAAAAGATGGAGTTTTGCCAAGCGAAGTTGACTCAAATGAATCCCTGTTTATTGTATTGAGCTGTAAAACCGGTGATACTGCTGCAGTTCTTCTTGTTTGAGTATTAGGGGTTGTATAGTTGTTGTACTGACCAAGTTGTATTCTGTTGATTTCCATATCTAATATCCCTTGCCGGACTATTTTATCATAAACATGAATTTTTTGATTTGCCTGCAGCTTCCTCTTGACATTTAGTTATTCTTATTATAAATTGTACTTATCCCATTGGGGCACTACACAGAGTATGGGCGTGTGGTGGAATGGTAGACACGCTAGTCTTAGGAACTAGTGCGAAAGCATGGGAGTTCGAGTCTCTTCACGCCCACCATTTTTAAAAGAAGCGAGAGAATTTTTAAAATTCTCTCTTTTTTAGTTCATATTAAATTAGCAAGGAGTATTAAAAATGCAAGTAAGTCGAATCCCATCAAATAATTTTAATAATCAGCCCAATTTTGGAGAGTTGATAATCTCAAGCGGTGCTAAAAGAGCATTAAAAAAGATGTTAAATAGTACTGAGCTTGAGCAGGTTGCCAAGTGGAAAGAAGAATTGCAATCTACAAAAAATTGGGATTTAGAAATGTATTTAGATGATGACAGGTTAAGAACTAAATTCCAAGACAAAAAACATCCTAAAAATGGTTTTCTTAATGCTGTGTCAGGTGGTATGGCAGGGGATGTTTTTGTAGCACATGGCCGGCCTCTGTTTCCATCTACTTATGTAGATGCATATTTACTTCCTTATCCTTATGAAAATTGCAGTGAGTTAAGGTATCCTACTAAACGTGAGTCCTATAACGCTTTTTGTCGTTTGAAGGAGGCAGAATTGAAATATTTTGAAGGTGGAAACAAAACTATTGATAGGATTAGCTGGGCAGTGGAAGCTACTAAGGTCTTAGAAGAAAATAGTAACAATAAACAAATGAAATAGGGCTTATCATATTAAACAACAAAAAGAACCTTTTAATAGGTTCTTTTTATTGCCAAAAGATAGTTTGATAGTTGTTTTATCTGAGCACTTTAATCAACAATCCTGTTACAGCACCGACAACTGCAAGTGTTCCAAGGACTTTTGCGCCTCTGTCAATAACTTTATCTGCTTTTTCTCTGGTATCTATATACTGTTGGCTTGTAGTTACGGTTTTGTTGTATTGCTGCGGTGTTTCAATTGTTTGGGTTGAGTAATTTTGATTGTAGTAAGGGTTGGTTGAGTATGCAATTTCACCACTATAAACCGGTGTGTTGTATTGAACAGGTGTGCTTACAGAGATTGGCTGAGAGTATCCATAGTTGTAATTTGTTGTATAGCTCGGGTAGCCCGCTCCGTTTGTGCTGTAGCTGCTAAATGTTCCGATTGGTTCGGATGCCGTGTAATTTTCATTAGTGCTTGTAATGACTGTGTAGTTTTGCGCAGCAAAGACACTTTGTGCGGTAAATAATAAAATTAATGCGCTGCAAATGAATTTTTTAATTGATGAATACTTCATGGCTATTTCCTCCGATTGTAAAATTTAAACGATTACAGCTTCTAATTTGTTTATTTTATGATAAGATTTGTTAAGTAGTATTATTTAAAATGAATGAAGAAGGTGTGAAATGAAAGTAGATAAAATTACCCATTATCATAGGTTCGGGGTGCGTACTCCTGTAAAAAGTATTGTAAAAGCTTCCATTAACACGGAGCTAAAAGAACTTACAGGGCTCTCTTCAAAGAAACTGAAAGAGCTTGCGGATATTTTAGAGTCTGAGTATGGTATAAAACCTTATTCTCCTCTCGAAAAATCTTCATCTGATATAGATTTTTTACCTATGGGGTTTATAAAACGTAGTTTAGATAACCTAACAAAAAAGGATAAGTCTTAGACTTATCCTTTCTGATAATCTGTTATTCCCAGCGGTTAGGGTGAGGACCTTCTTTGTAGTAAATGTTATCAGTTTGTATCTTTTCTTTTAATCTATAAATTGCATCTCTTAGCTTGCTAATAAGATCATATGTAATTGCTTTTTCTTTGTTATTTTCAAGATATTCAAGTTCTTCAGTTGCCTGTTTTATTTGCCGTCTTTTTAACTTTACAAGCTTTTGATATTCTTCTTCTGCTTGTTTTGCAAATTTATCTTCTTCTATGATTTCTGTTAATTTTTTATTTGAATAGTCATAGTTCCATTTTCTTGGTGCCGGTTCTCCAAGTAATTCGCGAGCTTCTTTTATTCCTTTATTCAGCTCTTGTCTTGTTTCTGTTGGGAATACATAGTTGTGTCCAGATGAGATATTGTTCATATTCTACCTTTCTTTTTATGTTCTACATCTGTAGTAAATTGTCAAAAAATTTTTTTTGCTAATATGTTAAGAAATTTTACGTGTTATAAGCTGTAGGTTGGGCATACCTGCCCAACCTACATTAAATTTCAGCCCGTCAGAAGTCGATTGAATATCCCATGTTTTGTGCATTTTAATATTGTTGGGCAGGTATGCCCAACCTACATCCTAAGTTTCTTTACGTGTTATAAATTTTCTGTATTTCTGTTATTTTTATGTTATAATTAACTTGCTTATAACAAATGGGGCGTTAGTACTCTGCCGAACAAAAAGTTGACTAAATGTCAAGTTTTCGAGAGAGGGTAGCGCATCCGTAGGAAACAGAAGTTTCCTACTTATAACAAAATGGGGCGTTAGCGCAGTTGGTAGCGCATCACACTGGCAGTGTGGGGGTCAGGGGTTCAAATCCCCTACGCTCCATATTTTTATGTATATAATAAATTAGAAGAAATAGGGGATGAGAACCCCACAAAGCGGAAGCTTTTTAACTGTAGGTTGGGCATACTTGCCCAACCTACATACTACATACTGCGGAGGAGTTTTCCTTGGAGTATGCTGAGCATACGAAAAGAAAGACCGTAGACCCGTTAAACGCGAACGAGTAAGCCAATCCCCTACGCTCCACCATTTTAGGTTTATTAAATTATTCAATCTTTACATTTAGCTACTATAAAAGATTTCTTTATGGTAGAATTTTCAGTGTATGAAAAGATTAATTGTTTTGATAACTCTAATATTTTTGTCTTCGGGGCGGGCATTTGCAACTGTTGTGAATGTTAATTTGAACGAGATGATAAAAATCGGAGTTGAGAAAAATAATGATATAAAAATAAAAAAACTTGAGCTTGAGGCTGCGGCTAAAGACATAAAGATTGCAAACCGGCTTAAAAATCCGCAGATTCAATCAAATATTGTGATGGGTAACGTTGCGCTTGGCAATTCATCTCAAGCCGGGGTTGCGGTGCCGATTGAGGTTATGAAGCGCGGAGTCCGCAAAAAAGCAGCGATTGAAGCATACAATATTAAAGAAATGGAATTAAAACAGTTGATTCATAATTACAAATTGCAAATTATGAAGGGCTATTTTGATGTCTTGTATGCAAAATCTGTATATAAAGTTCAACAAGATCGTTTGAAATTGTTTGAACAGCTGGTGCAAATTACGACAGACAGGCCTGTGAATTCAGTGTCTTATGAGATAGATAATTTGAAGGCTGATATTCAGTATGCAGGTCAAAAAATTGAGGTGAACCGTGCAAAAACTGAAATGCTCGCAAAGCAGTTTGAGTTAAATAAACTTTTAAATATCGGTGATGACAGCGTTATGTATGATACTGTTGAATCAACCCTGCTTGCGGATTGGGCTTTTTTGTATATTAAGCTTCCGGAGTATAAAGAGATTGAAAAACTTGCGCTGGAACACAGTTATATGATTCGGATAAAAGACAGCAATATTAAAAAAGCTTCTTATGAGGTTACTTTGGCAAAGCGTAACAGGGTTCCTGATTTAACTGTTGCGGGCGGATATGCATGGCAGACTCACAGGCATGCCGAAAATAGTCTTGGCGGTGCTTTTATCGGCGGTGGTATTGATGTTCCGATTTTGTATAATTACGCTCCGGATATTCAGAAGGCAGAATTGTTTTTGCAAAAGGATAAGGCAAATAAGCAGGTTTATGAGTATCAATTAAAATACGCATTAAAAACCGATTATAATATATTCAAGTATTCTGCTGAAAATATGGAATATTCAAAACATATTTTGGAAGATTCTAAAAAGATTGTTAAACTGTCGACGAAAAATTATATTTCGGGAAAAAATACCTATTCTGATTTGGTTATCAATGAAAGCGCGCACCAGGGAATTATAGCGTCGTATCTAACGGCTATGTCGCGCCATTTCTATTCTTATATAGAATTGATGCAGGATATGGGGCATGACATTTTGCTTCAGGATGAATTGTTATAAAGCTTTAATAAAGGAGTGCTGGTTATGGATAAAATTAATCCGGTTTCGGGTGTTGACAGATTAAGAGTTCATCAGGTTTTATCATCTCAATCCTTAACAAACGGTCAAAAATTGGAATTTATCAAGCAGAATTCGGCGTATGTTAAAGAGGTTTTGGCATCTGACATAACAAAAGATGAATTCAAGATGATTATGAATAATCGTCCGTTGATTCGTTTCAGACCGCTCAAAAATTCTTTCACAAAGCAAGGTGATGATGAAATCCTGGCAAAAACTATGGGAATTAACAAACGAGAAATTCGTAAAACTATAAATTCCGTTATTGATAATAATTTTGCAATTCATGACAGGCAGGAACGTGACAAAATCGAAACTCTGCTTCCGTATGTATACAGGCATGGGACAAAATCTCAAGTTGTTGCGTTTTTGGAGTACGAACTTTCTGATGTGAAAAATACTCTTGAGATTCTATATAAAACTCTTGATGCAAACACCGGCGGATTTGCGGGCTATTTTAACCGCCCTTTACACAGAATGGATAACAGAACAATGCGCAGAATTTATAAAGTAGTGGATAAAAGTTTACAGACTTGCGAAGAAGGGGGATATATTACCTCTGCGCAGCACAGAGATGCCGCAGAATGGGCATTGCTTCATATTTATGAGATTCAAAATAACTCAAGATTAATCAGGGCATGTCATGCTTATCAGGTATTGACGGATATGTAATATTTACGGACTATTTTTGTTAAATTTTCGTTGAAATTTTTTGAAAATAGTTGTATAATGAGCAAGTCGAATGACGAGTAGTGTAAAAGAGAAAGAGTTAGAGGTCAGATAACATGAAACTTCACATGCAAATTCTTATCGCTTTGGGGCTTGGAATCAAACGAAACTGGCATATCTTTGGCGGGATTATTGCCGGTATTTTGGTTGGTGTCTACCTGCATGGTAATCCAAATGTCTTAGTCGATAATGTTTTAACCTTTATTGGTCAAGTATTTATAAGACTTATTCAGATGGTTGTTATACCGCTTGTGGTATCAGCTATTATTATCGGTATAACAAGTGTTGGTGATAATAAACAGTTGGGTAAATTCGGTTCTAAGATGATTCTTTATTACGGAATTTTAACAACAATTGCTGTCAGTATCGGTTCGGTTTTGGCATTGCTTGTAAAACCGGGTACGGGTGCAGCACATTATATTGCTGCAAATATTGCATCTGATGTTCAAGCTTCTGTTGCAACTGCAATGCAGGAACAGCAAGGTAATATTTTAAATCTGTTCTTGGGCTTTATTCCAAGTAATCCTTTTGCTGCTATTTCTGCAGGCAATATGGTTCCTATTATTTTGTTTGTAGTCCTTTTTGCTTTGGCTTTAGCTAAAGTCGGTGATGTGAACAGACCTATTGTTTCTTTCTTTGAATCAGTGTTCGCAGCAACTATGAAAATAACCGATTGGATTATGTTGTTTGCAGCTCCTGGTGTGTTTGCTTTGACTGCAAGTGCTGTATCAAGTTTTGGCGGCGGTATATTTGCGGCGATTTCTAAATATTTACTTGTATTACTTGTAGGTTTTGCAATTCAAATGTTTATGATTTATCCGTTATTTTTGAGATGTTTTTCAAAAGTTTCTGCTGTGATGTTGTTTTCAGCAGTAGCGGAAGCTATGATGGTAGCTTTTGGTACCGCTAGTTCTTCAGCTACATTACCGTTGACTATTGCTTGTTGTGAAAAGCGCGGAATTTCTCACAAAATTTCAAGCTTTGTACTTCCGCTCGGTGCAACATTAAACTTTGACGGTACTGCACTGCTTCAAACTGTTGCTGTATTGTTCCTTGCTCAAGCTTACAGCGTTCCGTTAACTCCGTTCTTGGTTGTACAAATTGCAGTCTTGGCAATTGTTGCATCAAGTACTTGTGCCGGAATCCCGGGCGGTGGTTTGATTACAATTTCTCTAATCTTAAACGGTATGGGTTTAAGTCCTGAACAATTGGTTGCAGGTTTTGCGTTCTTGTTCACGATTGAAAGAATTACCGACATGTTCAGATCAACTTTGAATGTAATGTCTGATACTGTGGTTGCTGCAGCTATTGCGGATAATGAGAACGAAATCAATTATGATTTATTGAATAATCCTCAGGCTTATGAAGAAATAGCATAAGTTCTTACATATTTTTAGAAAAGAGGAATTCTTAAGATTCTGAAACAAGTTCGGAATGACAAGAATTCCTCTTTTTTATGTTACAATTTGTATATGGATATGATAACTGATAAGATTGCTTCGGCTCATTTGGGGAAAAAAAGTGCAGGCAGTGAAACTTATGATAAGACATTGCTAGTTGCGGTGCCAAGGTTTGAAAACCGTGTAAGATACGGAATTAATAATGATGAATTGCCCTTTGCAGGGTTTGATGTTTGGCATGCGTACGAATTTTCTGCAATGAATGAAAACGGGCTTCCTGTGACAAGAGTTCTAAAGCTGAGATATTCGGCTGAAAGCGCGTACATTATTGAATCAAAATCATTGAAGCTTTATTTGAATTCTTTTAATATGACACGTTTGGGTTCTACTTCTGCTGAATGTCTGGATTTATGCAGAACCGTAATTGAGAAAGATTTGAGTGAAAAGTTAGAAACAAAAGTTGAGGCTGTTTTTTTTGACAATGATGTTTCCCGTGTTGATATTCTTACGGAATATAAAGACTTGATGGATTGTGTTGACGAATCAGCTGTCAAAATTACCGAATTTAAGGAATCTCCGGAGCTTTTAAAGGTGAAAGAGGGCGCAGAAGTTGTGGAGCATAAGTTAAGATTTGAATCTTTGCGTTCTAATTGCAGGGTTACGCATCAGCCTGATTTTGGAGATGTCTTTATTTATTATAAATCTTCAAAGATTATTGATTGTGTGTCATTGGTAAAATATCTTGTTTCCTTTCGCTCAGAATATCATTTTCATGAAGAGTGCTGCGAAATGATTTATAAACGTCTGTATGACTTGTTAGATATTGAGGATGAATTATTTGTTTGTGCGCTTTATACTCGTCGCGGCGGAATTGATATTTCTCCGGTGCGCTGGAAGAAAGGTGTAAATATGAATGATGTTGCGCCATTGTTTGATTTACGGAAGTTTGCAAGGTATGGAATAAAGCAGTAATTATGAATAACAGGGATTTCGGCAATAAAGGTGAAGATTTAGCGTGTGAATACCTTATCAAAAACGGGTATGTAATTCTTGAACGTAACAAGCATTTTTCAAAATTTTGCGAAATAGATATTATTGCAAAATTTAAAAATAAAGTTGTTTTTGTCGAGGTGAAAACCAGACGGAATAATTCGTTCGGTTCTCCGCTTGAGGCTATTACAAAATCAAAGTACAACAATATCAAGACCGGTGTTTTGTCATACTTGCAAGAGAATAAAATCAAGGATTATCAAATTGATGCGATTGGGATTACAATTGAGCCGAAATTAGTAATTAATCACTTAAAAAATGTAACGTTTTAAGTTGTAACAACCATTCTTTTGTGCTATATTTGCTCTATGGGGCAGGATTATAAAAAGTTATTAAACAAGAAAAAGAAAACCTATTGTAATGTTAAAACAATGGGAGTCAATATTGATAAAAATGAGTATTACGAGATAATACTTTCAAATTCAGCCCACCCGGAAAACATGAAAAAAGGAGATAGAAATGCTTAGAGGACCGTTTTTGGATAGAACTTGGATGGCTCAAAATCCTGATTATGATTCATCCGATATTGTAATGTTAGGATTGCCTTTTGACGGGACAGTTTCATATCGTCCCGGTTCAAGGTTTGCTCCCGAACAGATAAGACTTGCAAGCTGGGGGCTGGAAGAGTATTCTCCTGTTTTTGATAAAGATTTAGCTGATGTTAATTTCCACGATGCAGGAGATTTGGAATTTCCGCTTGGAAATACTTATAAAACGCTGGAACAAATTGAACAAAATGTTCGAGATATTTATAATGACGGAAAGAAAGTTTTTGGTATCGGCGGGGAACACCTTGTGACTTTGCCTGAGGTTAAGGCGGCAGCTTCATTTTATGATGATTTAGCTGTTGTACATTTTGATGCTCACACAGATTTAAGAGAAGAATATCTTGGGGAAGAAATGTCACACAGTGCTGTTATCAGGCATATTTCAACGTTCGTTAAGCCTGAAAATATTAAACAAATTGGGATTCGCTCAGGTATGAAAGAAGAATGGGAATTTATGGCAAAACATAACACTTTGTGCCATAAATATTCTGATTTAGACAGTTTGAAGGGTAAAAATATATTTGTGACTGTAGATTTAGATTGTTTAGATACCTCAATTATGCCCGGCACTGGAACTCCTGAAGTCGGAGGAATGTCGTTTGATGAACTTGTCGGATGGTTTAGATATCTCAAAGATTTTAATATTGTGGGCGCGGATGTTGTTGAATTAGCTCCTGATTATGATGCTTCAGGCGCATCCACCGCGGTTGCAACTAAAGTTATTCGAGAATTGTTAATGATCATGTAGTAATATTACCCTCTCAGTGGGAGAGGGACGGGTGAGGGTTCGGTTTCTATGAATATTAAAGATAGAGTTGAATATTTAAAGGATGAGATAAATAAGAGTAATTACCTTTACTATGTGGAGGAAAACCCATACTTAAGCGATGTTGAGTATGATAAAATGTTTGCCGAGTTGAAAAAACTTGAGGAAGAGCATCCAGAGCTTCAATCTCCGGATAGCCCGACTCAGCGTGTCGGCTCTGTTAGTGAAAAATTTTTTTCTCATACACACAAGTATCGTCTTTATAGTCTTGATAATACTTATAATGCAGAAGAACTTACTTCTTGGTATGAGAAGATTTGCAAAGAGTATGAGCGTGAACTTGAGCTGGTTTGCGAATTGAAAATTGATGGATTGGCAATTGCCTTAACTTACGATAATGGCATATTTAATCTTGGTGTAACCCGTGGGGACGGAGTCACCGGTGAAAATATTACTCCGAATTTGAAAACAATAAAAGCAATTCCGCTGAAACTTTTTGAACCTGCAACATTGGAAGTGCGGGGCGAAATTTATATGCCGAAAACTTCCTTTGAAAAGTTGAATGAAGAAGCTTTAGCTAATGGTGATAAAGTTTTTGCTAACCCTCGTAATGCGGCAAGCGGTTCTCTGCGCCAGCATGACAGTACAATTACTGCAAAACGTGATTTATCTATGTTTACATATACAGGGATATTTGAGGATTCTGAATATAGTCAGATAAAAACCCATTATGAGGGTATGATGAAACTTAAAGAACTTGGGTTTAAAATTAATCCGAATATCCGTTTGGTTAAAAATATTCAAGGTGCAATCGAATACTGCAAGGAATGGGAAACAAAAAGATTTGACCTCGATTATGCCACTGACGGTGTTGTTATAAAAATTAATGATGTCGGAGTTCAGAAAAATCTCGGGTATACTGCGCGCGCGCCAAAATGGGCTACGGCTTTTAAGTTCCCCCCGGAGGAAGTAAGTACAAAGCTTTTGGATATTGAGTTAAATGTCGGGAAAACTGGTGTTGTGACTCCTGTTGCTGTCCTTGAACCTGTCCAGCTTGGCGGAAGTGTTGTTTCGCGTGCAAGTTTACACAATTTTGATGAAATAGCTCGTCTTGATATCAGAATAGGTGATACTGTTTTGATAAAAAAAGCTGCGGAGATTATTCCAAAAGTTGTAAAGGTTATGGATACTAAAGAGCACTCTTCTTTGCAAGTTTATCAAGTTCCAAAAACCTGTCCGGCATGCGGAGGTGAGTTGTTTGAAAAAGACGGAGATGTCGGTTTGTATTGCAAAAACCCGAATTGTGCTCAATTGATGTGCGCGAAAATTGAATACTGGGTAAGCAAAGAAGCTATGGATATAGATTCTGTTGGTCCGTCTGTTATTCAGCAGCTTTATGATAAGAATTTTATTTCAAATCCTGCGGATTTGTACAGATTGACAGTGGAGGATTTTTTACAGTTGAATCTTGTGAAAGAAAAATCTGCGATGAATTTTTATAACTCTATTCAAAACAGTAAAACTAGACCTTTAAACAGGTTGTTAACTGCGCTGGGTATTCGTCATGTGGGAAAAGAAACTGCGGATATTTTGGCTGGAGAATTCGATTCTTTAGATGCATTAAAAGACGCATCACTTGATACTCTTTCAAGAATTGAAGGTATTGGTGAAATTATTGCAAAGTCTATATATGATTATTTTAGAGATGAAAATAACTTGCAAATGATAGAGGAATTAAAAATCGCGGGTGTTAATCCTACTTCTAAGCTTAAGCCAAAGTCTGACAAACTTGAGGGTAAAACCTTTGTTTTGACCGGTACGTTACAAAATATGACAAGGGATGAAGCTTCCGAGATAATTAAATCCCACGGCGGCAAAACCTCTTCCGCAGTTTCAAAGAAGACCTCTTTTGTTTTAGCCGGAGAAAATGCCGGGTCAAAATTGGACAAAGCTCAAAATTTAGGTGTTATAATATTGACAGAAGACGATTTTCTTGAAATGATAAAAGAATAAAAGGACTTGTTAGGTATGAAAATTCTTAAAATAAATGGGATAAAAGGTTTAATAACAACATTATTTGTTGCAGTATGTGCATTCCAGGGATTCGTAGTTTTTCCCGGTTCTGTGGCTATGAATTTGTGGAATAAGTATTTGGTTAATTTATATATGTTTCCGTCACTCAGTTTGTTTCAAGGTGTATTGCTTTGGGGAGCTTTCGTTACGGTATATTGTATTCTTGCAAAAACAGGTTTTGCAATCTCTTTTGAAGAACCTAATTTTACAGAGGATGAAATTGAGAATATTGTGAAAAAAGCAAGGATTAACGCACAGCAGCGTTTGATAAATAAATCAGTTTCAAAAATGGATAGATTTGAAATTTCAAAAAAAGATAATTCAGATATTGAGATTCCTTCGTATGTTTCATCCCCGATATCTTTGGGTAAACAGGAATCTAAAGAAAAAAATGAAGAAGAAAAAGTTTCAGAATTGAAATAGTTATAAGGAGGTATTGTATGAAAAAATTTGTGATGGCGGTTTCTTGTGCTGCTTTGATGTTTTCGTCATTAACGGTTTTACCGGCTGGCGCATTATGTGATTGCGAAAAAGATACAAAAGGTTCTGTATCTGTTGCTTATACTGCGGAAAAAGAGGTTTCTCCGGATACTGCAGAAATATCAATTGCGGTAAAAACTGAAGACAAAAAATCTATGTCCGAAGCTGTAAGGAAAAACAAAGAGGTTTCCGAACAGGTATATGCTTATGTTAAAAGTATGATTACTCCTTCTAATGGTGATTATATCAAGACTTCAAACTTTTCGGCTTCTCCGAGTTATGTTTACAATAATGGCAAACGTACCCTTGATAAGTATGTTGTATCAAATAATATAATTGTTCATACAAAATCTATAGATAAGATTTCAACAGTGATTGATAAATCTTTAACTCTTGGTGCTACAAACGTTGACAGTTTGAATTTTAGTTTATCAGAAAAAGATGAAGAATGTGCAAAATTATTGACAAAGGCTGCAAAAGAAGCCAGAAAAAGAGCTGATGTTGTTGCGGCTGCTTCGGGTTCATCAGTAGTTGGAGTAAAGAATATTGATACATCATGTTCAGTAAATAGAAGCGGCAATTATGCGTATGCGCGTAACACTCTTATGATGGCTAAATCAGCAGGAGCAATGGAAGATGCTGCAATGCCTGAATCTTCTCCGAATATTGAAGCAGGTGTTATAAAAATTTATTCAAGTGTAAATGCCACTTATTATTTGAAATAAATTTATATTAATGTGTCAAAAATTCTGTCATTCTGAAATTTATTCAGTATCTTAGAGTTTTTGACACTTTTTTAATATATTGCAAAGAAAAAGACTGACACTTTGTCATTCAGAACCTGATTCAGAACCTTAAAATGTCAGTCTTTTTTCGGTAAAATTTATTTATAGTTTTCTTTTTCCGTTATTTAGCCAAGGAGCAGATTCTAAATCATTTATGTTATATTTCAATAAATAATCACTGCCGTCTTGAGTGTAAACTTTATCTGTAGTTTTAATATTGTTCACCGGTTTAGTAGCTTGGGTTTTGTTGGCAGGTTTTTTGTTGTATGTACCTGATGCTGTTGCTGCTATTTGAGTTTGCAGCAATAACAATGTCATTATGATTGCTAATTTTTTCATTCTATATCTCCTGATTTGTATATATACTAGTATTGTAACATAGATATCACTTTTCCGCAATCGCCGAGTTTATCTCTTCCTTTAAGGTCTTCCAGCTCGATTAAGAATGCTGCACCAACAAGGGTTCCTCCGGCTTTTCTAACCAATGAGCATGCAGCTTTGGCGGTTCCGCCTGTAGCAAGTAAATCATCCACAACCAACACGTTAGCTCCTTCTTCTATTGCATCTGCGTGAATTTCAATTGAATCTGAACCGTATTCCAAGTCATAAGATTCTTTTATTGTGTTTGCAGGTAATTTGTTCGGTTTTCTGATAGGAATAAAACCGCAGTTCAGTTTGTAAGCCATCGGCATTCCGAAGATAAATCCGCGGCTCTCAATCCCTGCAATATAGTCAATTTTGTATTCTTTGTAAGCGTCACACAGGTAATCAACCATAGCTTTCATTGTTTGAGCGTCTTTGATTCCTGTTGTAATATCTCTGAACACGATTCCCGGTTTTGGAAAGTCATGAACCGCTCTGATTTTATTTTTTACGTCTTCAATTGTTAATGTTGTTGTCATTTATATTTCTCCTATTTTGCTATTAGTAATTTCTTCAATTCTTCTTTTGCTTTTTTAATTTTTTCTTTTGCTCTTTGGATTGCATGTTCATGCTGAATAAGTCCGTGGGCAGTTTTTCCCCAATTCATGTCTTTTTTCATAAACAATATTTTTGTTCCAATGAACAATACCAGCGGGAACCAAATTACAAGCAGGTAAACCGAGGTGTACACAGCCTGAATAAACGCATCTGAGCGCGGAAGGTTATCGTATCTTCTGAGGCTGTATCGGCATGCCATGAAAAATCCGAAACCGATAATACATCCCATAATTCCGGAGGACATTAAAATATGCGGATTGGCATCTTTTAATAAGATTTTCATAATCAAAATGCCGATTTCTATAATGAACCATGCCGGCATGATAAATTCTGAGATGTACGCAATCATGTCAACCCTGACTCGCATAGACATTTTTTTTGAAGTTAATATATCCCAAAAGTACTCAAGGTATCGTCTGATTGTTCCTTCAAGCCATCTTCTGCGCTGTTTATATAATGGCGTCAGGTACATAATTGCTTCTTCATATACGGCGGTATCCTTGCAAAATCTAACGTCCCAGCCTTTTATATGAAGTCGTGTTGACATGTCAAGGTCATCTGTAATTGTATAATTGTTCCAGCCGCCAATATCTTCAAGTGCCGTTCTTTTTATAAGTTCGCCGTTTCCTCTCAGTTCAACCGCACCTTTTACAGAATCTCTGCCGACCTGAAAGTGAGTATCTATGGTCATTTCGTTATTTTGGCAGCGGGTTAATAGGTTAACATCCTTGTTTCTTACAATTTTTCTTGCTTGTACAGCACCAACGTCTTTTGGCTCAAGTTCATATACCAAATTTGTAAGGAAATCAGGTTCCATGGTTGCATCGGCATCAAATACCAAAATAGCTTCACCTTTCGCAAACTCAAGAGCATCGTTTAATACTGCTGATTTGCCCGGAAATGCGTCTTTTGGTCTAATGAATGCAATAACCTTATTCGGAAATTGTTTTTCCAGATCTTTTAATACAGAAGCTGTATTGTCAGTACTTCTATCGTCAATTGCGATTATCTCAAATTTAGGATAATCCATGTTTAAGACT
>JAMPCZ010000160.1 GCA_023665935.1 Muribaculaceae bacterium
AGTCTTTTCTTTTAATCCAATTGACGGTCGTATTCTTGTTTACGCAGGCGGAAAAGATTACTCAAAAAGCCAGTATGACAGAGTTACACAATCCTTAAGACCTTCAGGCTCTGCGTTCAAACCGTTTATTTATACAGCTGCTATTGAAAAAGGTCATTCACCGAATGATATGATTGATGATTTGCCGTTTAAGATTGGTAATTGGTCTCCTAAAAATGACAGCAATAAATATAGAGGCAGAATTCCACTTTATACAGCTTTAATGGTATCATCAAATGTTTGTACCGCAAGATTAATGGATGAAATTGGAATTAGACCTGTAATTCAGCTTGCGCGGGTTATGGGAATCACTACTCCTATACCATATGATTATACGATTGCACTCGGTTCTCACAGTGTAAAACTATTTGAAATGACCAGAGCCTTTGGTGTTTTTGCAAACGGAGGATACAGGGTCGAACCTTATGCAATAGAACGAGTAGAGTCTTCAAGAGGCACTGTGCTTTATGAAGCAAGAAAGGCAAAAAGCAGTAAAGTTCTTAATGTTAATACTGCTGCGACAATGACTGCAATTATGAAAACAGTTATTACCAACGGTACCGGTCGTTCCGCTAATATCGGAAAACCTGCAGCAGGCAAAACCGGTACTACTGATAACAATAAGGATGCTTATTTTATCGGCTACACTCCTGATGTCGTAACAGGTGTTTGGGTTGGTAATGATGACAACTCTTCTATGGGTGGAGTATACGGAAGTACAATTCCTGCCAAAATATGGAAAGACATTATGTCAGTAGCAACTGCTCCTTACGGCAATGCCGACTTTGAATACCCTGAAATTATATTACAGCCATTTAAAGCGTCTACAATTTCTATAATTTCTCAAGACGATGCACAAAAAAATTGGGCTGAACAGGAAAACAAAGAAACCGAAGAAGCAGAAGCCAATACACAGGTTCCTGATGTTGTAAAACCGGACAGCATTAAACCTCAAGAAGTTTTACAACAAACGCTTTTACCAATAAAGAAAAAAGAAACACCGAAAATTGAGGTAAAAGAAGAACGTAAAGAACCTGTAGTAGAACAATTTGCACCGGTACCAATGACAACAGCACCTATCGGACAATAAGGAGAATCAATGAATAATATACAACTACTTTATGGTGAAAATGCTTTTCAAAATGCATCTATAGAACCAAACGATAAAACAATTGATTATGAGACAAGCGGAAATTTAACTTATATTCAGATTCTTTCACTTGTAAAAGGATTGAATCTTATGAGCGAATTTTATGATGTCAAAGCAGCCTGCTCAATAAAAGGAAGTGGAATTTGTGCTGTAGCTTTAGGACAATCATTACCTGACGCCGTCGAAAAAGTTATGGACTCAAATCCAGTAGACTTTATTAGCTCAGTTATCGTTGTGTCAAGTGAAATGGATAGTGAAAGTGCTAGATTTTTTAAAGATACCAATATAATTGCAGCACCTTCATTTACACAAAAAGCTCTAGAAATTCTAAAAAACAGAAACATTACTTATGTAACTATTCACACTCCGCTAAAAGATTATAAAAATTATCTTTCGAATGACATGAAAGTTACACCTCTTGGGACTTTAACCCAGACTCCAAACACAAGTGAATTAGATAAGGATACATTTAAAGTTGTTTCCAAACAAAAACTTACAGTGGAACAGATTGAAGATGCTGTTTTTGCATGGAAAGTAGCAAAACATACGCATTCACAATCAATTGTCACAGCTAAGGATTTAAAAACAACTGCAATTGCACAAGGGCTGCAAACTGCCTCTGTTGAATTCGCATTAGATTACTCTTGTGATATGTCAAAGGATGCTATTTTAGCATCAGACTTACCACTAACAATACATGACATAAATGTTGCATCACAAGGCAGAATCGCATTATTCATTGTTCCTTTTGCAGATAAAGAGGTTATTGCTCAAGTTGATAAATACTCTATGACAATGATTACAACTGGAATAACGAATATTTCATACTAATTTTATTTTTAATATATTTTCCAATTAACTATTGACAATACAAAATTATTTTTGTATTATATAGTCATGGAAAGTGTGAAATATATGGAAGAAATTACAAACTTAGAACAAAAACTAAACACAGGTTTAGACTTACTAGAAATTGCAAAAATTTATTGCGAATTTAATTACGACAAATCTGATGAGCTTTCTGCGCTTAATTCTGTATTAGAAATAATAATTCAGATACAAAAATCAGCAACTAGTTCTTTGGATAAACTTTTAAACCAGTAAAAAATCGGCGCTTAAGTTTTTAAGCGCCGATTTTGAATTTATCTTTATAGAAAAATTAGTATCTATAATGAGCAAAAGCTTTGTTAGCTTCAGCCATTCTGTGGGTGTCTTCGCGTTTCTTGCAAGCTGCACCGTTGCCATTAGATGCATCGATTAATTCACTAGCAAGTTTTTCAACGAAAGTTTTACCGCTTCTATTTTTAGCTGCTGTAATAATTGCAGAAGAAGCAAGAGCAAAACCTCTATCAGGTTTAACATCAATAGGTACCTGATAAGTAGAACCACCAATACGTCTAGCCTTAACTTCCAATAAAGGAGTAGCATTTGTAAGACCTTTTTGGAAAATTTCAAGACCTTTTTCATTAGTTCTTTCTTCAATTTTAGTGATTGTAGAATAGAAAATTCTTTCTGCTAAAGATTTTTTACCGCGTCTCATAATACGATTGATGAATTTAGAAACATCAACACTGTTATAAATAGGGTCAGCAGAAGGAATTCTTCTTTCCGGTTTAGATCTTCTAGACATTATTTCTTACCTCCTTTAGCTCTTTTAGCACCATATTTAGAACGGCTTTGTGTTCTGTTAGCAACACCAGCAGTATCTAAAGTACCACGAACGATGTGATATCTAACACCAGGAAGGTCTTTAACCCTTCCGCCTCTGATAAGAACAACACTGTGTTCTTGAAGGTTGTGTCCGATACCAGGGATATAAGAAGTAACTTCAAATCCGTTAGTAAGTCTGACTCTGGCAACCTTTCTCAAAGCAGAGTTAGGTTTTTTAGGGGTTG
>JAMPCZ010000161.1 GCA_023665935.1 Muribaculaceae bacterium
AGTGTAAAATCAATGTTGACTAAAGAGCAGAAATCACAAGAACAACCGCAAAACCAAACAATAGAGCTTCTTGATACAGATGGGAACAAAGTAACAATTCAATATGACGAAAATGGACTTGTAACTACAAAAACTAACCATGGCACTAGAGAAAAATACGCTTATAATTACGATAATAATGGTAATGTTATCCAAATAACGAACCCT
Source organism: Muribaculaceae bacterium (assembly GCA_023665935.1). GTDB lineage: Bacteria > Cyanobacteriota > Vampirovibrionia > Gastranaerophilales > Gastranaerophilaceae > Zag111. Next base: position 208 of record JAMPCZ010000161.1, read on the forward strand.
AAAACAAAAAAAATATTAAGCCAATACACCTATGATGATAAAAACAGAGTTTTAAGTGAAACCCATAGTGATGGTTGCGTCAACAATTATACATATAACGATGAGGAAAATTCGCAAACATTAACACGAAAAAATTATTATGACAAAATTGTTGATATAAGAACAGCATACTATGATGGAAACAATCGTCCGATTAAAAATATTGTTAATGATCAAAACAATAATCCGGTTGTCTATTCGGTGACTGAATACGATGACAGCGGCAATCCTACCGCAAAATTTTATAATGCCAATGATGAAGAAATAACCGAATCTCAATACATTACTGCTATGGATAGATTATCTGCAAATGGATTTTTCTTAAATCCAACATTTGAATAGCCTGCATTATAATAATTTAAAAACATGCAAGAATATTGGAACTATAATCGTCGTCATTATCCCTACGATTACAAGTGCAACAGATGCCATAACAACCTGTTTTTCTTTTTGAATTTCAACACACTTCGCCGTTCCTACAACATGACTTGCTGCCCCAATAGAAAGACCTATCGCAATATCGTTTTTGACAGGTATTAATCCCAAAATTTTATGACCAAACATTCCGCCAAAAACTCCGGTTAGAACAACAACACAAGCCGTCAATTCAGGAATCCCGCCGGAGAGTTTTGAGATTTCCACTGCAATTGGTGCTGTTACAGATTTTGGCAACATTGATTCTATTACAGATAATTCACTATGACAAAGTTTCGCAATAATATAAGTACCAATAAGTGCAGTTAAAGTAGCTATTACAAAAGCAAAATAAACAACCCTTTTGTTCTTTTTTAATAACTCAAAATGTTTATAAATAGGAAAACCCAAAGCTATTGTTGCAGGAACTAAACATAATGTAAGATAGCTTGCACTCTCATTATAAACTTCAAAATCAAGATGAAAAATTTCAAAAGTTGCAATTAGCATAACACCGGCTATTGCAATAGGAGGAATATTTTTTAATAAAGATAGACTTCTCAATCTCTCTGCTATTTTAAAATATAAAATTGTTATAATAAAACCTAATGGATTAATCATATTCTTTTCTCGTTTTTCTAATTTTATGTAACCTTAACCGTTTTAACCCATATTCGGTAAAATATCCGGTAACCATTATTGTAAGAGTTGTTGTAATGAAAATAACAAGAAATATAACCAGCCAATTTTTTACTAAAATCGATTTATATAAAATCAATCCTCCAACAAATGGTGTTAAAAACATAGCCATATTTTTTATAAGTAAATTACAAATAGATTCAACCCATTGTTCTTTAATCAAACCTTCGATTAAAGCAAATGCAAATAAAATCAAACCTAAAATCGCAGGCGGCATTGGAATATTTAAAACTCTTACAATTAAATAACTTATATAATAAAAAAATATAAGTATGCACAAGCCTAACAAAAGCTCAAAAAACTGTAGAAATATTTGTCTTAATTTGCTATTCATACAGAGTAAATTTTAGCACAAACCTTTTTATTTATTACAAAATTTACATTCAATCTCTGGAGAATTTAAAAACCCTGTCCGTTTATACGCTTTTGCCATACAGCCGCTATTGCAAAGAGCATTATATTTACAGGCTTTACATCCCATATCTTTTAATAATCGCGGTTGAAAAAATATATTTGAGTGTCTTTCGCTCCAAATTTCAGGCAAGGATTTTTCTCTGATATTCCCCATCAAAGCATTTGGACATTGAGCTTCCATACACATATAAATACTGCCATCCGAACGAATAGAAATTCGGTCATTCCCCTGACAAGAACGATTTGTAATTATTCGCTGTGAATCAATAACTTGTTTATATCTCTCTTCCCTTAAAATAGATTCAACTTCTTCAATATTTATCAAATCAATTATGCTAAAAAGACCCAGTGAAAGATTCGTTTTCATATCCTTGCTCTCATTAATTAATCTTTCAGCTAAAACCATTTTATCTCTGTCAGTTACCATTAAAGCTTTATGGCTTTCATTGAAATAAAGCATTCTGCCAGCAGCAAATTCACTAACACCAAGGCTTTCACACAGCCTATAGATATCAACTACCTCTTCATAGTTATGAGTATTTACAGTACACGCAACCGTAACTCTTATATCATTATCAACAAGTTTTTTAATATTGCTGATGATTTTATCAAAAGTTTTAGTCCGGCGAATGGTTTCAAAAGTTTCTTTTGTTGCACCATCAAGACTTATTTGAATTCTATCTGTGTAAGGATTAAAAGCTTGTGCAAGGAATCTAATATGCTCATCATTAATTAATGATGCATTTGTAGCCAAAGTGACTCCAACATTACTGTTTTTGAATTGCTCAATAAGCTTCATTAAAAGTGGCGCTCGCATAAAGACTTCTCCGCCAGTTAATGCAATTTGAACTATTCCAAAATCATTAATAAGAATATCCGCCAAATTACAAGCTTCTTCGATTGTTAAATCATTACTGTCATCATATGGAGTATCATTATATAAACAATGAATGCATCTAAAATTACAAGCAGAAGTCAAATCCCACCAGGCAAACATAGGAGTAGAGAACTTATAACCATCGCCTGCATTTGCCACAATATATCTTTTTAAAGGCTTAACAACATTGAGATTAATACCTTCATCATCTATTACACTAACACCTTTGCTATATCCGAAAATATTATCCAAATAAGCTCTTATGGCATTTTCATATTCTTTATCAAGTTTCATATACAAATCCTTCTTTCAATAAAAACTCAAAAGTATCAATAAGTTTATTTTGAATACCTTCTTTATCAATATCAGGATTATT
>JAMPCZ010000162.1 GCA_023665935.1 Muribaculaceae bacterium
CGTTTTGCTAATAACTCATTCTTAAGCTTTTTGTTTTTTCTCTCTTTTTGGGGTAATTCAACCGGTGGAACTAATGCCCAGTTAGAATTTATAGGCTGTAGAGATTTGTTTTCTGTATCAGATATATATCTTGTTAAAGCACCTAAAATTGTTTCTTGCGGCAGGACAAGAAGTTCTTCTCCCAAAATATGTTTTGCCATATTTACACCGGCAAGTAAACCACCAGCTATGGATTCTGTGTATCCTTCTGTACCTATGAGCTGTCCTGCAAAGAATAATCCTTTGCGCTCGCGGGCTTCCAGAGTTGGATTTAAAACAGCAGGACTATTTATAAAGGTATTTCTATGCATAACTCCATAGCGTACAATATTTACATTTTCTAAACCAGGAATTGATTGTAATAATTCTTTTTGAGCTCCCCATTTCAGGTTTGTTTGAAAGCCGACAAGGTTAAATAAAGTTTTAGCTGAATTATCTTGTCTTAACTGAACTACTGCGTAGTTTTCAATTCCCGTACGCTTATCGATAAGTCCAACCGGTTTCATAGGTCCAAATCGAAGTGTGTCGACTCCGCGGGAAGCCAAAACCTCCACCGGCAGACAGGATTCAAAGAATTTTGAGTTTTTATCTACAGTATGTTGTTCTATGCGCGGAGCATTGATTAATATATTATAGAAGTTTTCATATTCTTCTTTGTTCATCGGGCAATTTATATAGGATGCCTCTCCTTTATCATATCTTGATGCCCAAAAAGCTTTGTCAAAATTTATAGAATCAACTTCTACGATAGGAGCAATTGCATCAAAGAAATGCAGGTGTTCACTTTTTGTGAACTCTTTAATGCTTTCTGCAAGTTTATCAGAAGTTAACGGTCCAGAAGCTATAATTACATTCCCTTCTGGAATTTCTGTTATTTCTTCTCTTATAAGTTCAATATTCGGGTCTTCTTCTATTCTTTGTGTGACAGCTTTCGAGAAGTCTTCTCTTGCGATAGCAAGTGCGTTTCCTGCAGGTACAGAGTGCTCAAAAGCTATTTTTATCAGCTCTCCGCCTAAGATTTCCATTTCTTTTTTTAAAAGCCCGCTTGCATTAGTCGAATCAAATGAGCCTAAACTGTTTGAACAAACAAATTCTGCACAATCAGAGCCGGTATGTGCGCCGGTAGATTTCTCAGGTCTCATTTCATATAATGTAACCTTTATTCCGCGTTTTGATAATTGTAAAGCTGCTTCTGAACCGGCTAGACCGGCTCCTATTCTTTTGACTTCCATGTTTTAACCTTTTTGTAATGTTTACCTAATAGCGTTCTAAGAAATTTAGAATGATTTTGTAGTTCTTATTGCAGCGGCTCATTGTTTATGTGCATAGCACCCTACTTGATTTCTGCCGTGTTCTTTTGCATAGTATAACCCTTTGTCCGCGTATTCTATAAGTTCCTGTGCAGATTCTGCATTATCCGGGAAAGTTGCAACTCCTAAGCTTATTGTAACATTGCCGGTTTCTGTTGCATTAAGCTGGAATGGTCTTTCTGCAATTGCTTTACAGAGTCTGTTAGCATTATTCATAGCTTCTTCAGCCGTTGTATTCGGTAGAATTATGCTCATTTCTTCTCCGCCGTATCTGCAGACAAAGTCTGTGGTACGAGAGTTTTTCTTTAATGTTTGTGCCACTTGTCTTAAAACTGCATCACCCGCCTGATGACCATAAGTATCATTGAATTTTTTGAAGAAATCAATATCTACAATAATTAAAGAGAACGGTTGTCCATACCTTTTTGACGCTTCAATCTGGTTTCTAAGCGCATCCTGAAAATATCTGTGGTTATACAATTCTGTTAACCCATCAATTGTAGCAAGTTTGTACTGGTATTCAAAATCTCTTGATTTGATTAAATATTTTGCAAGGAATGAAAGTGCAAAGGCAAGTATAATTGAAATTGTTGGTATTACTACAGGAATCCATAAATTGTTGATTTGCATCAAATAATATGAGACAAATAAATATGCTATTCCAAATAAGATTGTTGAAAGTACTGCAAATATTGTTGATGTAGACATCATAACAATGAATCCTACAATACTTACAACTAATACGATTATTAATATATTAGTTGTTGATTCTGTTTTTTTAATGAAATTATTATCAAGCATATTATTTAAGAAAGTTGCATGAACCTCAACTCCCGGATAAACTTCGGCTTGAATTGGCACGCTTTTTGTATCGTGTAAAGACATTGCTGTTGTACCAATGATAATAATTTTATCCTTAAAATCAAAACTGCTTACACCGCTTTCCATTTCTTTAATAACTTTATACATTGGATACACAGTATGAGTTTGGCTAGGACCGTACCAGTTAAGAATTGCTTCTCCGTCTGAATTTAGAGGAATAGATACTTCTCCGCTTATTAAAGTTTTGTTTTTATTGATTATAAAGTCTTTGGTTTCAGTACTGTTTATATAATTACTGCCTGCTCCAAAAGAAAGATACGGATAATAATTATTTTTATACATTAAAACAGGGCTTATATTCCTTATGATTCCGTCACTGCTTCTCAGGACATTAGTCATTCCGACATGTACATTGCCATCAAGAAGTTCTTTTAAAATTGGACGACAATTAGTAAAAGATTTTTTGTTGAAGTTAATATTTGAATGATTATTAATATTTAGATTTAATCTTTCCGGTAACTCGATTGGCAATCTAACATCTGTAGGCTGATTATCAAAAGTCATTCCTGTATAAATATTATTATATTTATTCATTGTTGCGATTAAAGCTTTATCTGCATTTGCTTCTGTTTTCATAGATTTTATAAACATTAAATCAAATACTATAGCTTGAGGATTTTGTTTTTCTATATGATTAATAATTTCTGCATAAACATTTCTTGGTAGCGGCCATTCTCCATATTTATCCCAAAGCATTTCAAGACTTGCATCATCAATAGCAAGGATAACAATATCTTTGTTCGGGGTTGGTTGTTTGTGTATAACTTTTAGAGTCTGTCTGTAATCAAA
>JAMPCZ010000163.1 GCA_023665935.1 Muribaculaceae bacterium
GTTTTGCCGATGGGAGAAGCTCCAAACGATTTAGAAAAGATGAAACAAAACTTAATAACTCAATTTCAAAAAACGGGACATAGTGAATTTTACACGTTTAGAGTTGTAATTGAAGATGATAAAATTCCATTTTTACCGGTTTCAAAAGTCAATGAAATTAGACGAGAATTGTTAAGTTTGTTAATGGATAAAAGAATAGCTAATTTTAAACGATTAACTCAAAAACCTATTGGTTATCAGCAATTCCCCGAAAGTAATTTGGACTATAGAGGAAATGTTTTCAATAATGAAGCTAAATCATTCTATAATAAATGCGGATGTGAGGTTTGTGAACCTGCCTTGGAGTCTTCAAGCGAAATTAAATCCGGAATTGAACTTATGCGAACTAAGCATTGTCTGAGATATGCGGCAGGACTTTGCGGTTTGCAGGCTAAAAAGCTGTTTTTACTTGATGAAAAAGGGAAAAAGTATCCGCTCCGTTTTGATTGTAAAAACTGCGAGATGGCGATATTAAATCCTTAGATTATTTTATTAATGCTTGAATATTTTTAAATTGAGGATGTTTGGCATTTTTGAGCCATTCAAATAATGCGATTTCTACGCAGGTGATTTTTGCACCATACTGTTTTAATAATTCTAAGCCCGTTTTGTATTCACTTTTATTTCGGCTTGCGCAAGCATCTTTTATAATGTAGACTTCAAATCCTTCATTTATTAAATCTGCCGCGGTTTGTAAAACGCAGATATGTGTTTCAATTCCTCCGATGACAATTTGTTTTCTGCCCAATTCTTTTAACTCTTTTATTTTCTGTGCGAATGCAGGTTCAAGCATAGCAGAAAAAGCGGTTTTTTCTGTAATAAACGCATTTTTATTTAAAGTTTCTTTTATTACGGGTACTGTCGCTCCTAATCCTTGCGGGTATTGCTCTGTTACAATTGTTGGGATTTCAAGCAGCTGCGCGGCTTTTGAAACTTTTGCCATGTTTTGTGCAACTTCTGTTCCATATTTTGACGCCAAAACTAATCTGTCTTGAATATCAATTATTACAAGTGCTGAATCTTTAGAGTTAAGCATATTATTTACCTTTCGTAATTGTCGATTTTTTGTATTCTGTTTTTAGCTGCTGTAATAATGCCGCTAATTGTTTGTTTGTAAGTTTGTTAAGCGGCAGTTCAACATGAGAATTCTCTGTTGTGTCCAGTCCGCTGTGTTCAATTTTTATGTTGAATTTTGCGTAACCGTCATAACGGATAATCAGTTCACTGTGCAGTTTTTCATTTTTTAAACTAAAAACGCACTCAATATCGTTTGCATACTGGCTTACTTTTGTGTTTGTAAGTTTTGTTTCAAATTCTTTCTGATATCTGTAAAATGTCGGAATAATAAGGTTTTCAAGCTTGTTTTTTAGTATTGTTTTAAATAGTTTAAATTCTTTTATCGGCTGGTTATCGACTTCATCGTCAAGCCAAGCATTTTGCGGGCTTTTATTTAGTTCAAGACAAACCGTCATAACTTCGTTTTGAATTGCTGAAATCAAGCCGTCATTTGAAATTTTATCAAGTGTTTCAAATGACTTGTTCCCGATTTTTGTATGCCCAGCACGCAATTGGAAATCCTCGCCCATTTTTGACTGTATTTTCTCAATGACGGCTTTTGTACTTGCGATATCTGTATTTGGCAATATTAGGTAAAACTTTCCACCTCGCGCAATCGCTCCTATATCATCGCCGCGCAATGAATTATTAATCGCCAGTGCCAGTCTGTTTGTGGAAATTTTTGTTTTAGTTTTATCATCAAGGGTTACTACCGCAAACACCCCGTTTTGAATCCGTAAATTATCAGATAAATCTATAAATATTTCTCTTAAATATTTGTATTCGTACAGTTTCGTTTTGCTATTAAGCACCCCAAGTTGAGCCAAAAATTTGTTATCTCTGTGCTCTTTTTCCTTTCTTGTCTGAATTTTAAAACAATTAACCGTCTTTATCAGCATTTCATAATCTTCACTGCCGGTATAAATATAATCAAAAATTCCGTTATCATATGAGTTTAACACCAATTCTTTGTTGGTGCCGTTTAGCAGCAGCAGAATTTCAATTTCGGGTGATATATCTTTAATATTTTTGATTGTTTTTAATGTAAAACTATCATCTTCGCTTTGGTGCAATATTACTACATAGTACGGATTTTTTTCAATTAACTTTTTATAGTCTTTGTAATTGCATGTTTCAATCGCATCATTTGAACGCAACAACACCAGTTTGTCCAAAATTAATCTTGAAACATTTGAATCATCTGTTATAAGTAATAAATTGCTGCGAAGTGTCATATAGTTTTATACCTGAAGATGTTTCTTTATGCAAGCAAAACTTCCTACAGCTCCAAACAAAATACTCATTGTAAACATAACTGCAATAACTAAGTTTTGAGCGTGTGGCGGTGCCGGTATCATGAAAAATTTATGGACATTTGCCAGTCCGTTTTGAATATAGTTTAGCGGAATCAGTGCTAAAACTGAGCCGGCAAATCCGTAAAATGCTCCCTGCATAATAAACGGGAATCTGATATACCAATTACTTACACCCATCAATCTCATAATTTCAATTTCGTCTTTTCTTGATTGGATTACAAGCTGGATTGTGTTATTGATGATTGTTACTGTCAGCAGTCCCATAATACAGATTACAATTAATGTAATTGTTTTTAGTACGTGGTTTACAAGTTCAATTTTTGAGGCTAAATCTTTAGCGTAACTTGTATCTTCAACCGCACTAATTGCCTTGATTTTGTCTACCAGTGGCTGTAAGCTTTTTGGTTCATCAACTTTTACGTGTAATGTGTCAGGTAGCGGGTTATCAATATTTGGCAAACTCATTTCTGTTTTTAGTTTGTCCCATGATTGAGCTTTAGGTATCACTGTTATTTCTTCAACGTGCTCAAAATTTTGGATTTCATGTTTTACATCGCTTATATTAACTTGGTTTTTGAGGTATACGGAAATTTCCAAGGCACTG
>JAMPCZ010000016.1 GCA_023665935.1 Muribaculaceae bacterium
TCCTAGGGAGAGGGGTAGGGTGAGGGTTTAATCCTTTTTATTATTTACAAACTCAAATAATAATCTTTTAAAAGTTTTGCGTCTGTTTCAATATTAGGGCTTTCGCATACCAAAGCTCCTTTTACATCAAACTTTTTCATTGCTCTTAATAAATCCTTATAATTCATATCTGAATCTTCAAGGTTTAAGTGGCATTTTTCACCCTTTTTGGTGTATTCAATCCCTGCAAGGTGTGCGTGAAAATTATTCAATGCAAAGTCACCAAGTTCTGTTCCAATTCTGTCCAAAACCTTACAAAACTCATCATAAGTGTTATATTCGCCCGCAGTTCTTGCGTGAATATGGGAAAAATCTATGCAAGGAAGTACTTGTTCAAATTCTTTTGAAAGTTTTATTATTTCTTCGTAATCGCCCCACTGGGTTGCTTTACCTGTTGTTTCCGGACGTATCCAAACTTTTATATTATTTTCTTCAAGTGTGTCTAAAATTCTTCGGGTTTGAGTTTTTACCTGCTCAAAAACCGTTTCTTTATCTTTTCCCATATAAAATGCTGCGTGATATGTTATACTGTAGCCGCCAAAATCTTTTGCGGCATTTGCCGTATCAATAATTCTTTGAACACTGGCATCAATTTTGTCAGGTTCTTGTGAGTTTAAATTTATGTAAAAAGGTCCGTGGGCAGTTAATACCAAATTTTTTTCTTTTTGTAGTTTATTAACAAGCTGTCTTGTTTCATCAGACATTCTTACACCGTGAACAAACTCAACTTCCATCCCATCAAGTCCCATTTCTTCTATTATTTCAAAAGCTCTCGGGTATCCGCCTTTACCTGTTGATAAAGGCATTCCGGCTGTCAGAAAATTCAGTTTGTCTATATTATAAAAACTTTTCATTTAAACTCTCACTTTGATTAATTCTTCTAAAATATCGCAAGCTTCAGCGACAAATTTTTTGCAGTGTTCTTTTTTTGCACTGCCTTCAAATCCTGCTGAAAGTACTCTGCAGCAGGTTACTTTGTGTTTATTTTTGAATTCTTCTACAAATTCGGCGGCTTTTTCTCTTGCAGATGTTTGGTTTCCGAATTTATTATTTCTGCCGAAAATATATCCTAAAACCATTTGAGAAGCAGCTATAGTTCCGCAGACACATCCTGATGACATTCCTGCTGAAAATGTTGTCGCACAAGGCAGCATATCTGCAGGGCATAACCCGTTTTCAATACATGCTTGAACTATACTTTCAGAACATGAATATCCGTTTTTAAACAATTCTAATGCTCTATCTTTTAACATTTTTCAAATCCTTATTTTACTTCCTCATCCCTAATTTTTTACATAAAAGTTTGCACTTGTCAAAAGTTTGTTCGGATTATCTCGTGAATAAACGCTCATAACATAATTTCCGCTTTTATTTAAAACGACATAATCAGAGTAATAAAAAACTTGTTCTTGTCTTAATTTAACTCGCTTTCCCCACACCAAATCATATCCGAGTCTTTCATCTTTATCTCCATCCATTTTAAATATTTGAATAAGAGCTAATTTAGATTGGGATTTTTCAGGAAAAGTCACAAGGTAATATATTCTTTGACCAGACTTGAAAATGTTTGTATTACTTGGTGAATTTATTGTTTGAGCGGAAAACGGATAATTATTAAATAATATGTATGCTTTTTCCTTATCACATGCGCAGGTAAAAACAAATACAAATATTATTGAAATAATTAGTAGTAATCTTTTCATTATTTTTGAAGTTCTTTTATTTTTTCCTGAACACTGTTTATCATGTCTTTATCGTTATTATGTTTAATAAATAACTTATAATTTTTAACTGCTTCTGCTGTTTTTCCCTGGTGTTCAAGGGCTGTAGCCAATGCGTAATATGCATAACCCGAACTGTAGTTTGAATCTAGTGAAATTACCTGTTCAAAACTCTTTTGAGATTCTATCAGGTTATTTTCATTAGCGTAAGCTAATCCCAAATTAAACCAGCCGTCAGTGTAATCAGGATTTACTATAATAGATTTTTGGTAATAATTAATAGCTTTTGTATTATCTTCTTTAAGTTTATAAATATAACCTATTTTAAATAATGTTGCGGCATCATTCGGAACAAGCTGCAGTGCGTCTTGGTAATTTTTTATAGCCGCATCATAGTTCTTTTCGTTGCAGTTTTTATCACCTTCTGCAATAAAATCTTCGTTTTTCTTTATTGTAACTGATGATGTTTTAACGATAGGCTGCTGTTTGACTGTTGTTGTATTGTCAATTTCATCAATTGTCAGGTTTAATGTTGGAATTTCGCTATTTTCATCAATGGTGGTACGATTTGTTTTAGGTTTGTACATTGAGGAAATAAAATCGCTGTATTCTGCTGAATAAACGGTTTTATCAGGATTTATAGAAATAGCTTTTTCGTAATTTTCGCTTGCCTTGGTATTATCACCTTGTGCTCTGTATGCTTTCGCAAGTCCAAAATACACATATCCGTCCGTATAACCGTTTTTGATTGCTGTTTTAAATTTATCAATAGCGTCACCGTAATTTTGAACGGCTAGAAGTTCGTGACCTCTGGAAACTAATGCGTTAGCTAAATTCTCTTTAATAATACCTTCATTTTTTTCAGCTAAAAGTTCGTTGTACAAAACAATAGCTTTTTCATATTCTTTTGTCGCGTGGAGTGCTAAAGTCTTATTGAATTTAACATTAAAATCATCAGGATTTGCAGTTAAGATTTCATCATAATATTTTAAAGCTGATTCATAATCTTTTTTATTATGGTAACAAAGAGCAATATCTTTTTTTAGATTAATATCATTGTTATCTTTTGTTTCGGCAATCAGGAAATTTTCCAAAGCTTTATCATAATTATTCAAACTTTTATAAACCTGAGCTATATTTTTATAACCGTTGATGTCATTTGGAAATGCTTTAATATAAAGATTATATTGAACAATAGCTTCCGTATTTTTTTCCATATCGGCAAGAAGGTTTGCGTAATCAAGTCTTACCGTATTAAGATTAGGAACTTTCGCCAAAACGATTTGGTACTGTTCATATGACATATCATTTTTGCCTAAATCTTGATAAGCCTGGGCTAACCCTAAGTGTGCAGCATTATTTTCAGCATCAATTTCGATGGCTTTTTCAAGCATTTCCACTGCTTTTTCAGGATTTTCCGTATTTAATAACGCAATTCCGTAATTTGAAAAGTTTTTGAATGAATCAGGATTTTTATCATAAAGTTTTCTGTATTGTTTAGCTGCGTTTTTATAATCTTTTATTGCAATATATGAATTTGCAAGATTTTCTCTTGATTCAACGTGCTGAGAATAGGTTTCTAAAAATGAATTATAATTTCTGATTGCGTTGTTATAGTCTTTTAATTGATACTGAACATTTGCAATATTGTAATAATTATATTTATATTCAGGGAAAATATCCAACGCTTTTTCATAAGATTTTAAAGCTTCTTTATATTTGCATTGTGTTTCGTAGATACTGCCGATACTTATATATACAAAAGCATCATCAGGTTTTAGTTCTGCAACTTTTTTATAAGTTTCGAGGGCTTTGTCATTTTCATCGATTTCAGAATACAATCCGGCAAGTTTTGTATACAGCATAGACTCTCCGCCTGAAACAGAAATAGCTTGTTCCAGCTTTGTTATAGCACCTCTCAAATCTTGTTGGTGCTCAGCAGAGCAAGCTTCTTGGTAAAGTCTGCTTGCTTCAGGTGACATCAAAGCCAAAGCAGGTGAAGCTGTTATTGCTAAACCGGAAATCAAGATAGTTATAAATAAACGCTTTTTAATATTCATCATTCCTCAAAAACCTTCTTATCGAAATTCTACCATAATATCAAATATATTTCAACTAAAAAATAAATAATATTAAAAAAACAAATTTACTTAATAAAAATTTACATACGGAACCCTTGCAAACTAACAAAAATTTGGACGGATTAGGTTTATTACTAGCAACCCCATGTTTTTTATGTTATAATTAATAGGGTTCTCAATTTAATTAAGGTGTAAAGGAGTAGGTTTTATGACAACTACAATTTCTGAAAAAGAAGTGAAAAAGGTAAAATCTAAATTTAATGATGAGTTTGAAACTTATCTAAAAACTCAGTGTACAAAAACAACATTTAATGGAACAGAATTGGAATCATTTTCTTGGTACAAGAAAGTGCTTGGTTTAGCATAACTTGTTGTTTAAGAATTTAGATAAAAGATAAATCCGGTCACTACGACCGGTTTTTTAATATTAATTACAAAATTGAGATTCTTAGCTTTGCCCAAAATCACATTCATATATAAAATACGCATCAAAAATTCAAACTAGTCATCATCAAGACTTAATACTGCCATGAATGCTTCTTGCGGAACTTCTACGCTGCCAACGGATTTCATACGTTTTTTACCTTTTTTCTGTTTTTCAAGAAGTTTACGTTTACGCGAAATATCGCCGCCGTAACATTTTGCAAGTACGTTTTTGCGCATAGCTTTAATTGTTGTACGGGCAATTACCCTGCCGCCTACAGCTGCTTGAACAGGTACTTCAAACAATTGACGCGGGATAATTTCTTTTAATTTTGTTGTTAATTTTTGTCCGATATAAAAAGCACTATCTTCGTGACAGATTACAGAAAGTGCGTCAACAACTTCTCCTGAAAGCATTACATCAAGTTTGACCAATTTTGAGCGTTTATATTCGCTAAATTCATAATCCAAACTTGCATAACCTTTTGTTCTTGATTTTAATTGGTCATAAAAATCGGTGATAACTTCACTCAAAGGTATTTCGTAAGCTAAATCTACACGAACCTTATCAAGATATGTCATATTGATAAATATACCGCGTTTAGTCTGTGCCAAATCCATCAAGGTTCCGACGAATTCGTTTGGCGTAATTATCTGAACTTTTACATAAGGTTCTTCAATATATTCTCTATATTGAGCACCTGGAAGATTTGCAGGGTTGTCTATTTCGACGACTTCGCCATTTGTCTTGTGAACTCTGTAAACTACTGATGGTGCGGTTGTAACAAGTGACAAATCGTATTCGCGCTCCAAACGTTCTTGTGCAATTTCCATATGGAGCATTCCCAAAAATCCGCAGCGGAATCCAAAACCAAGCGCGCTGGATGTTTCGGGTTCAAAAGTTATACTACTGTCGTTGAGTTTTAATTTTTCCAAGGCTTCTTTCAAATCGCCGTAATCTTCATTATCAACGGGATACATACCTGAAAATACCATTGGCAGAGCCTCTTTATAACCTGGTAAAGCTTCTTTTGCCGGATTTTCGATATTAGTAACAGTATCACCGACAAACCTTGTTAATTCTTTTATTGAACCGGCAAAATATCCGACATCCCCGCAGGTTAATTTTTTTACGGGAACCCTTGACGGTGTTTGATATCCGAGTTCAACGACTTCATATTCCTTGTTTGAAGCCATAAATCTTATTTTATCACCCAAAGCTATGCTGCCGTCTACAACTTTAAAATAGCAGACAGTTCCTAAATATTGGTCATAAACACTGTCAAAAACCAATGCTCTTAAAGGTTTGTCAGAGTTATCAACAGGAGCAGGTACAAAGTTTACAACAGCTTCCAAAACTTCTTCTATTCCTTCGCCAGTCTTTGCGCTGACAGGAATTGCCATAGAGGCATCTATTCCTAAAATTTCTTCGATTTCTTGTCTTACTCTTTCAACATCAGCAGACGGAAGGTCGATTTTGTTTATAACAGGTATAATTTCCAAATCCTGTTCAATTGCAAGGTAAACGTTAGCAAGAGTTTGGGCTTCAACCCCTTGAGTTGCGTCTACAATAAGCAATGCACCTTCACAAGCCGCAAGTGAACGCGAAACTTCGTAAGAAAAATCCACGTGACCGGGAGTATCAATCAGGTTAAGCTCGTAATTTTTGCCGTCTTGAGCTGTGTAATTCATACGAGCGGCGTTAAGTTTAATAGTTATACCGCGTTCGCGCTCAATATCCATTGAATCAAGCAATTGTTCCTGCATATCACGCTGCGCAACAGTACCCGTTTTTTCTAACAGTCTGTCGGCAAGTGTTGATTTTCCGTGGTCAATGTGTGCTATTATACAAAAATTTCTTACATTTTCTCTAGTTTTCATAATATAAATTATATCTGAAAAATATTTGTTGTAAAACTGATAATAGTTTTATTCTTCACTAAATAAAAGTTCAGGAGTAATAATTTTCATTAAAATAGCTTTACATACTGTATGTGCCATATTAAAAGCTTCAAACTTACGCATTAAAACGCCAGTAATTTTGTTATACGAAAGATTTTTATCGATATTTTTTATAGCAGGCTCAATTTCGTTTATGCAACGACCTTGGGCTATTGCAACTAAAGTGTCAAATTCTAAATCTGTCAATTCTATTTTTGGCAGACTGTAGCGTTTACGTTCTAATTCATTGATTTTTTTCATAGCCTTTGAAACATAGGCTTCTGTTAAATTTTTGTACAATTCGTGCATATTTACCTCCTATTAATTTTAATTCTATTTGACAACTGAGAGTTGGTAGAAAATATCATAATTAAAGTTGAAAATTACTCTATGGTTCAAAAGTATTTGAAAAAACTTGGCAAGAATATTCAAACTATAAGGAAGTCTAAAAATTTATCACAAGAAAGACTTGCTGAAATTGTAGGAAAAAGTAGAAACTATATTGGTATGATAGAAAGAGGTGAATCAAATGTTCCTACTAAAACTTTGTTTGAAATTGCTGATGCTTTAAATATACCTCCAAAAACATTCTTCGAGTTTTGATACTCTACACCAAAATAAATTATATCCTATTTTTCGTGATGTATCACGAGAATATATCTATAATATCAATTATCATTTAAAAATGCAAGAAAAAAATGTTATAACAATGCAGTTATCTATAGTTCTTGGTAAATATTTAGTGGAATTACGTGAAAAACGAGGTTACTATTCACGCAAGAAATTTGCAGATGAATACGATTTAAATGATAGTAATTTAAGTAGAATAGAAAGAGGCTTGGGTGAAGTAAAATTTGTAACCTTATTAAAAATTTTGCAAGCTTTGGATATTTCTCCGGCTGAATTTATGAATGGTCTTGAAAAGAAGTTAGGAAAAGAGTTTACCTTAATTGATGTGTGATTTTTTATCAGTTTGCCCCACATATATTACTAAATATTATATTAAGAAATCTTAACAATTAAATTCTTTCACGCAATTATTAAAACGATAAATACTTTATATATATACGAGATGGAAAATCGTAAATAGGATGATTTAAAAAACAAAATTGTATGTGAGTATACAAAAGGAGATTTGGTTATGACATTCGATGGAAGAATTGGCGGAAATAGCGGAAATAATCCGATATTTTTTAATAGTAAGTCCGCAAAAGCAGGTTCAACAAACAAATCAAGTGAGATTGCTTCATCTCAACCGATTGATATGGTTGGAAGTAAGACTCAAATCGGAAGAACAGATTTAGATAAACTCAGTCCTTATGCAGGAATTTTAAATATTTCGCATAAGCCTGTTGAGGGTACACCTGAGTCATATATGGCTGCAGCTCCTGAACTCGGCAGATGGCAGGGTGATTTCAAGCTTTCTAACGATGGTGTTAAAGAGTTAAATCAAATTTTTAATACCGCGAAATATATTTGCGCTGATAGCAAAGAAGTTGCGGCAAATTTAGAAAAAGCAAATTTCTTTAACACATTAGATAAAGCATTTGGTATTGCTTAATCAAATATATAATCAAATTAGTTACTCACATATATATAAGAGTCGGTTTTTTTAAACCGGCTCTTTTTATTTTTGGAAGTGAATAAGTTAATAGGTTAATAAGTTAATAGGTTAATAGGTTAATAAGTTAATAGGTTAATAAGTTAATAAGTGAATAGGTTAATAAGTTAATAAGTGAATAAGTTAATAAGTGAATAAGTTAATAAGTTAATAAGGGAATGAGTGAATGAGTGAATGAGTGAATGGTGAATGGGGGATGGGTTGATAAGAAGTTTGCGGGCTTTTTTGCTCAGCAAAAGTGACAAAATGTTGCTATTGTAACAAAAACTTAACAATATTAGTCAAATTACTAAAGATTATTAAAAAACATGTCGTAACTTAAAATGTGAGTAAACCATAAGGAGAAGTAAAATGGTAATCGAATTTAACAAATTTAATAATCGATATAACAACTATAATATTTTAGTTGGTGCCGGAGCTTCTAAACAAGTAGAGAAGAAAGAAGAAACAAAAGAGATTGAAAAACCGGGACAAGAGTTCATCGGGCTTGAAAATGATACAGATTTATTAACAAAAAATACTCAATTCTTGTATAGAACAGGTTTAGGCAGATTTAATGCTGAAGATAAAGATATCGCAGGCAGCACAAATGAAATTTTAGCTGCACTGGGGTACAATTATAAGGTTTCAGCAGCACAGGTAGCAAGTGTGGCAAACGGTGTGAATACAGTAGTTGTGCCGGGTTTAGAACTTGCAAGAAACGGTGCTGTGGCGGCCCGTATCCAAGATCCGGACGGGCCGTTTGCGGAATTATTCACATAAAGACTTATAAATATACTTACTCACACATTTTTTAGGCTGATTTTTCTGAATCAGCCTTTTAATTTTGTAAATTTCGCTCTCTGGGGGAGAGGGTTAGGGTGAGGGGTCAATATTAAATAAGTTATATATAAGTACTGGATTGCCACGTCAAGACTTCGTCTTTCCTCGCAATGACGTGAACCTTCGTCTTTGCGAGGAGTGTAACGACGAAGCAATCCATAATAACCGTAGATTGATACATTTTCACTGCGTTCAGATTTGCAATGACACTTTTAAGCCTCTTATTAATTTATTACCCCTTAACTTATTTTTTTATTTTCGCTATAATTTAATAACATAAAATGATTAAGATTAAGAAAGTTTTATTAATAAGATTATCCTCTTTGGGTGATGTAATTTTTAATATTCCGCTTGCAAATGCTTTAAAATCTGCAGGTTATGAACTTACTTGGCTTGTTTCGGAAAAGGGTTATAAATTGGTAAAAAATAATCCGTGCGTTGATGATGTAATTTTTGTTCCTTTATCAAAATGGAAAAAAGAAGGCTTTTCGTTTAGATGTTTTAGTGAAATTTTTGAATTGATAAAATTTATTCGTAGTAAAAAATTTGATATTGCAATTGATTGCCAAATGATGTTTAAGAGTTTATTTTGGCTGTTATTTTGCGGGGCAAAAAGAAGAATTACCTCAATGTATGCCAAAGAATTATCTGTAATTGCCGGAAACGAGTGGGTAAATAATGTTTTTTACAAGCCAAAATGTCATATTGTATCAAATTATCTTAATTATGCAAAATATCTCGGTGTAAGTACTGAACAAATCAAAGTTTCTCTCCCGAAGCGTTCGGATAAACAAATTAAAAAAATAGATAAATTGTTAAAAAATATTGATAAAACCAAACCGCTTGTTATTCTTGCACCTGCAACCACTTGGGATAATAAACATTGGGCTGATGACAATTGGCAGGTTTTAATCGGCAAAATTAAAAACCGCTGTAATATTGTTTTTTCCGGTGGTGATAAAGAGTTTGAATATGTTGAAAATATAAACAAAGCAAGGTTTTTGAATCTTGCAGGAAAAACAAATATTTTAGAATTGGCAGAAGTTTTTTCAAGAGCAGATGTTGTAATTTCACCTGACAGCGGTAGTGCTCATTTGGCTTGGGCAAGCGGAAAACCTGCTGTAGTAACTATTTTTACATGCACTCCGAAAAATATTCTTGCACCATTTGGTGATGAAAATAAATATATCGCACTAGGTGGAGAAGGTTTACCTTGCCAGCCTTGTTATTCAAAAAAATGTAAGAAAAACAAAGAAAAAAATTATTGTAAGAATTATCCGAATCCTCAAATTGTTGCAGATGTAGTAGAAAACTTGATATTTTAAATAAAAGGTTGTATAATTAGAATACTTGTTATTCAATGTTGAAGGTCACTATGGGACTGTTTGATAAAATAAAAGAAGTTACACGCAAAGTTTCGGAAGTTGAAAGCAATATTTATCACGAAAAACGCGATTATTTGGAAATATACGAGCGCAATTTGGAATTGGAGCGCGAAATAGTTGAGCGCACCGAAGAATTAAATGACGCAAATCGTCGTATGTTTACCCTTCAACATATTTGGGAAATGATGAATTCTTCCACCCCGCTTGAGAATGTTTTGGAAGCTATTGTTAACAGTACTCAAGGTGAGTTAGGTTATATGCACTGTTCAATTATTCGCAAATGTTCGGATGAAAACGGTGAGTTTATGCGTATTGTTGCTCAGTCAAACGACGCATTGATTGGGCGGTTAAATGATATTATCGGCGGCGCAGGAATTCAGACAAGAAGGTTAAATTACTCTGATGAAAGTGTTTTTGCCGATACTATGAAACGCAGAACAATTGTTCAAACTAAAGCAATTGATTTATCTTTATCATCCATTGTACCTGATGTACCTTTTGATGTTGTTGAAAGGGTTATCTCAAATCAACCCGTAAAATCAATGATTGTTATTCCTCTGACTTCTCAGGAAAAAGAGTTTGGCTGGTTCTGTGTATTTTCATCCAGGGAAGAACTTGCAGGTGCAGAAATGGATTTTCTTGCTATTTTTGCAAAACAAGTTGAAATGGCAATTACTATTGCTGACTTGTTCCAAGCTGTTCGTAACCAGGCTGTTACAGATGCTCTGACAGGTTTGTATAACAGAAGATATTTTGAAGAAGCATTGGAAAAAGAAGTTCAGCGTGCAAAACGTCAAAAACAACCGTTTTCTATTATCGGAATTGACCTGGATTATTTGAAAAAAATTAATGATACATATGGTCATACATTTGGTGATTTGGCGATAAAAACAATATCGAATGTTTTGAAATCAAACGCCCGTTCTGTCGACGTACCGGCAAGAATCGGCGGGGAAGAATTTAATGTTCTTTTGCCGGGTATTGGTTCTGAAGGTGCAATGATTGCGGCAGAAAGAATCCGTAAATCTATTGAATCAGTTGAAATTGATACGATTGGTCATATTACGGGAAGCCTTGGTGTTGCGACTTATTTTGAACACAGTGATAATGTGGAAGAGCTGCTGGAGTTGACTGACCAGGCTATGTATACCTCAAAAAGAGAAGGTCGCAACAGAGTTACTCTTGCCAAGCCTGTTTCTGAAACTTATTGGCAGGAAATCGCACTCAATACGTTTATTGATATTCTTTCAAAAAATAAGATTCCAAAAGTAAAACACTTATCAAAAGAACTTTGCAAAAAGCTTAAATCGCCTGAAAATAAAGATGAAATATCAAAAGAGTCTTTGTATACGGTAGCGGATATTTTGACAAAGCTGTATAACCCGATGCACACATCAGGAACGATTAAAAACAAAGTTATAATGGCTGTAAATCTTGCAAAAAGATTTGACCTGCCAAAAGATGATATTGATAATCTGCGTATAGCTATTTTGCTTTATGATATCGGAAACTTAATGCTTCCGTCTGATTTGCTTCAAAAAGCAGCACCGTTGACAGATAATGAACGTGAAAAAATTAAACATCATCCGGTTATTGCGGCAAGAGAAATTTTGAAACCGATTTCATATATTCAAGATGTGCTGCCTATAATCGAACACCATCACGAAAACTGGGATGGTTCGGGTTATCCGAATAATATATCAAAAGAAGAGATACCTTTAACCTCTCAAATAATCTTAATTGTTGATCAGTATTTTGCATTAATTGAACCAAGACCGTATCGCCCTAAGATGTCATCACGAGATGCTTTAGAAATTATTAAGGCTGACAGCGGTAAAAAATGGAACGAAAATCTTGCTAATGAGTTTATTTCACTTGTCGAGCATGATATAGTTTAAACGTTATGAAAGAAAAAAATTTTATATCAATTATAAAAAACACTCTCAATTCACGCTATATTGGAGATGATTGTGCGTATTTGGATGATTTGAATATTGTTGTTACCCAGGATAGTTTAGTTGAGGATATTCATTTTTCGCTTGATTATATGACACCGTTTCAATTGGGGTTTAAGTCGGTGATGGTAAATATTTCTGATGTCTGTGCAAGCGGTGCTGAAATAAAATACCTGACAATAGCGTTATCACTTCCTAAAAATATTGATGAGAATTTTATTAAAGAGTTTTATCAAGGTGCAAAATCGGCTTGTCCTAAAGGTGTTGAGATTGTCGGCGGTGATATAACCGGTGCAGAAAAAATTATGGTTTCTGTCTGTGCAATAGGTTCAGCTAAGGGCAGAAAAATATCTTCAAGAAAAAATGCAAAACCTGGTTATAAGATTGTAGTTGCAGGACTTCACGGTTCATCTGCTGCGGGTTTGGAATTGCTGCAAACAGGGGATTTGATTATAACAACGCTTGTTAATTCTCATTTGCAGCCGGTTGCTCAAATTGAGTTTACTAAACAAATAGGTGAAAATATCAAAACTGATTATGCAATGATGGATACTTCTGACGGTTTGATGGACGCTTTGTCTGCGATTGCAAATGATAGCGGGGTTTTGTTGAAAATTGACTTTGATAAAATTCCTTATGAATCCTCATTAAATCATTTTAACAATCCGCAGGAACTTGTGTTATTTGGCGGTGAAGATTATGGAATTGTTGCAGCTTTACCAAAAGAATTTGAATGCGGCGGCACTGTCATTGGTGAAGTTTTTGAGGGTTTGGGTGTTGATTTGAATATCGACAATAAAGTTGTTCATTTTTCAAAAAAAGATGTAGAAGAAAAAATTTTTAATCACTTTTAAAATATTCCATCTCCTTTTGGGAGAGGGTTAGGGTGAGGGTTCAAACATTTAATAAAAATAGAGGTATAAATGAAATTCAGTGTAATAATCACAGCAGGCGGTACATCTTCAAGATTTGGCGGTACTAATAAATTATTAGAAAAAATAAATGGTAAAGAAGTTATAAAATATACTATTGAGGCTTTTTTAAACTGCGGAATTGACGAGATTATAATTTGTGCTAATGAATCTGTAATCACTGATTTCAAAGGTATTTTTAAAGATGAAAAAATAAAAATTATAAATGGGGGAGATTCCCGTCAAGCTTCTGTTTATAATGGGTTACAGGTTGCAAACTGTGATTATGTCCTAATTCATGACGGAGCAAGACCACTTATTCAACCTGAAATTATTAAAAATGTTATGCGTGATGTAGTTGAAAAAAAAGCAGTTTCAGTGATGACAAAAACTATAGATACCATAAAAGAAGTTGATGAAAACGGCAGGATAATAAAAACCATCGACCGTTCCAAACTTTTTAATACCCAAACTCCGCAAGCTTTTGAATACAATTTGATAAAAGATGTTCACCAAAAACTCCACGGTCAAAACTATACCGATGATGCCGGCATGGTTGAAGCTTTAGGATATGATGTTTATATGGTTGAAGGTGATTATAAGAACATAAAAGTTACAACAAAATCGGATATAGCTCTTTGCGAGGTTTATTTGAAAGGTTAAAATTAATGTTTAAAATGTGTGAACAGTTGTTTTGTCATTCTGAGGCTTTAGCCGAAGAATCTCTTTAAGATTATTTGACTTTAGCTTTTGAAATTATATAATTCAAATATGGCTGAGATTTTAAAAGTTTTAAAAGGAACAAAGGATATATTGCCGCAAGAGATTGAAATGTGGCATTTTGTAGAGCAAAAAGCGTATGACGTTTTTTCAAAATACGGATTTAAAGAAATTAGAACACCAATTATTGAGGTTACCGAACTTTTTTCGCGCGGGGTTGGCGATACAACGGATATCGTTAATAAAGAGATGTATACATTTGAAAAAAGTGACCGCTCTATAACATTAAGACCTGAAAATACTGCGGGTGTTGTACGTTCGTTTATTGAAAACGGAATGGCAAGACTTTCGGCTCCTGTAAAGTTGTGGTATCACGGTCCGATGTTCCGTTATGAAAGACCGCAAGCCGGTCGCCAAAGACAGTTCCACCAAGTCGGAGTTGAAATGTTTGGCATAAAGCAGCCGACAGCGGATGCGGAAGTTATACTTGCTGCTGTAAATTTCTTGAAAAGTCTTGGGTTAAATGATTTGGAAGTCGAGATTAATTCGCTTGGTTGTCCGACTTGCCGCGAAGAATTTAAAACTAAATTAAAGACGGCATTAAAACCATATTTGAGTGAACTTTGCGAGGATTGTCAAAACAGATATGAAAAAAATCCGTTAAGACTTTTGGATTGCAAAGTTGAATCTTGTAAAAAAATCTTTGAAAACCCTGAAATTCAGGAAATAATCCATTCTGATTTTATTTGTGATGAATGTGCGGAACATTATACAGAATTAAAATTGTACTTAGACAGAATGGGTGTAAAATACGTCGAAAACAAACTTTTGGTAAGAGGTTTGGATTATTACAACAGAACTGTTTTTGAGATTAAGTCAAATAATTTGGGTTCACAAAATGCCGTGTGCGGCGGCGGAAGATATGACAGTTTGGTAGGTCAGCTTGGCGGAGAACCGACTCCTGCTATCGGTTTTGCAATGGGAATGGAAAGATTAATTTCACTGCTTCCTAAAAAAGAACCTAAAAAACTTGACGGTTATATTGTTTCAAACTTCCCGACAGATGCGTTTATTTTTGCGGAAGAACTCAGACAAAGCGGTTTGAATATTGAAATTGATTTGACCAACAAAAAGTTTACAAAACAACTGGAAAAGGCTTCTAAAGTTGCAAAATATGCCTTTATTCTTGGTGAAGATGAAATTTTGAAACACCAGGTTTCTATCAAAAATTTGGAAAAAGGTACACAAATCACCGTTGACAGAGCGAATTGTTTAAAAATGTTAGAACTATAATGGCATAGAGGTTGGTTGATGAAGATAAGTATAATAATTCCTGTTTATAATGCGGAAAAATTTTTGCGTAGATGCTTGGATTCATTGATTAATCAGACTCTTAAAGATATTGAAATAATTTGTGTAAATGACAGTTCGACTGATAATTCTTTGGCTATTTTGAACGAATATGCGCAAATTGATAATAGAATTGTCGTAATTTCTCAAGAAAACAGCGGACCATCCGAGGCAAGAAACAGAGGTTTGGATATTGCAAAAGGTGAATATATCGGGTTTGTGGATTCGGATGACTGGGTAAGTTTAGATTACTTTGAAAATTTGTATAATGCTGCTAAAGAAAATAATGCCGATATAGCCGCCGCCGGGATTATAAAACTTGATGAGCGTAGAAAAAGAGAATTTCTAACCTTTAAAACAAAAACAATAACGGCTGATTTTAAAGAAAACTGTTTGGCACTGGATATTCCGTCAAAAACTTATGTTTGGAATAAGATTTATTTGCGTGAAAAACTTGATAAATATAACCTGCGTTTTAAAGCGGGCGTTTATTATGAAGATATGATTTTTACAACCCGGGTTTTGGAAAAGCTTGAAAAAATTGTTACTGTGCCTGATATTCGTTATTATTATTGGAAGAACAAGAATTCTATTGTTTTTCAAAAAACTAAAAAACATAAAGAAGACTACAAGGCAGCATTAAAATTTACGAAAGAACTGTTTAAAAAACACAATATTGATATTGGAGAAGAAAAAATCCAGGTTTTCGGGGTGACAATTTTTAAGAAAATAAAAAAGATTGATGAAACTATTTTTATAATATTTAATTTTATCAAATTTAAAAAATGAGTAAGTTGTCATTCTGAAATTGGTTCAGAGTCTTAAATAAAAAAAATCGACACCCGAGGTGTCGAATATAGTAAGTAAAAATATGATTAAGATTTTGAGTTAGTTATTTATTTTATAATTGACTGCCGGTTGCTTTGTACAAACCGATATAGTTTACAAGACAGTTGATTTTGTCATTAACAACCATTTTGTCTGTATATAAAACATTTTCTTTAACCTGAATCAAATCAAGTTTTGATATTGTTCCTTGATTATATTTTTGTGTACTGAAACCAAAATCCTGGCGTTCCAAATCAGCTTGTTTCTTTGTATCGCTGAGTTTTTCTTCATCAAGTTTTATTGCTGCTAAGGCGTCATTAACTTCTTGAATTGCAGTCAGGTTTGTTTGGTAATAGTTATTTAAAACTCTTTCGTAAACATCTTTTTTTATTCTGAGGTTAGCAACTCTTTTTCCGCCCGTAAATATTGGTAACATAACTCCGCCGCCTAACGCTGTAAGCATGCCTTTTGTTGAAAATAAACTGCCCATATCACTTGCTAAGAAAGTTGCTATTCCTAAAATGTTGATTGTCGGTAAGAATTCTTTTTTTGCAACTTTTACATCTATCCCTGCTTTTTCAACCATTTTTTCGGCTTTCAAATAATCGGGACGTTGAACAATTATATCTGACGGGATTTCAGAAGGAATTATACCGCTAAAGTTCAAATCTTCATATGCAGTTCTGGTTAAGTTCTCCGAATTGTTAGGATTTTCGCCTATCAGAACAGATAATTGGTTCAGTAATTTTGTACGTTGTTTTTTGTATTCGGTCAAATCACTGTTACCTGCAATATATGATTTATTTGCTTTTACCGTATCTGATGTTGAAGTCAATCCTTCCTTGTTTCTCAGCAACATCAAATCATAGATGATTTTTCTGTCAGCAACAATCTCTTCTTGAAGTTTAATCATTTTATCAAGTTTAACAACATTTAAATAAGTTGTGCCAACGGCAGAAGCGATTGAAATATACGCCGCACGTTCATCTTGCAATGAAGCTTCATATTGTTTTTTTGCCGCATCGGTTTTGTTTTTGTTTTTTAGGAACAAGTCTAATTCATAACTTGCAAATCCCGGTGCCGAAAAATTCCAATCAGAGCTTGAAGTTCCCGGCATTTTTGCAAAACCCGGACCAAAACCTACTGTTGCCGATGGTAATTGGTCTGCAAATTGGATTTTTACTGCTTGATAATATTCATCAACCGTAATTGTCGCAGATTTTAAATCATAGTTGTTTTGGATAGCTTTGTCTATATAACCGTTAAGTATATTATCGTTAAATCCGTTCCACCAGGCGTAATTTATGTAATCATATTTAAAAACATCACTTTTTGTTCTTTGCTTATGAGATTTTGAGATAGAAACTTTTTTAGGTTCTTTTGATTTATTTTTATCGCCGATTGCAATTGCACTTAGCGGCGAAATATTTGTTATGATAAAACTTGCCAAAACTAGTGTTATAATACTTTTTTTCAATGTTTCATACCCTCTTAAAAATAATTGCTTGCTTTTTCTATATCAGTATGATAACATACTATTGTTGCAAATGCAACACATAATTTTTACAACATAGAGAAAATTCTAAATCTAAAGATGTATAAATGTGAGCACTATACGGATTCCATATTTTATCAATTTGAGCAAACGGCAAAGTATTGCAGATATTTGGCTGTGCAAGTTTTTCAAAAACTTAGTATGCCTGTTTCGCCTGATGAATTTTATGCTCTTGATGTTATAATGATTAATGAAGGAATTTGTCAAAGAGAGCTGGCAAAAATTATTCTAAAAGACCGACCTAATACGGGCAGAATTTTGGATTCTTTAGAAGAAAAAGGATATGTGGAACGCTTTGTTGATACAAAAAATAATAGGTTAGTAAAGCGTGTTAAGATTACTGAGAGTGGTAAAACAATTACTGAAGAAACTTCTAACAAGTTGAGAAATTATATCAGTAATTTGCCGAAAATATTTTCGGTTGAAGATAAGGATAAATTAAAAGATTTGATTGAAAAATTCAGAGAAAGTTTAGAAAAAGAAGTAGAAATGAAGATATAAGAGGTTAAAACATGGAAGAAAAAGAAATTCAGGATAAACAGACTGCTGAAGAATGTCAAAAACCAAAAGGAAGAAAGAGAATGGTTGCAGCAATAGCGGTTGCAGTTGCGGCGGTTCTTGGCGGAATATATATTCATCATGAAATGCAATATCAATCAACAGATGATGCGTACGTTGAAACAACAACGGTTAATGTTGCACCGCGTGTTTCAGGACAGATTGAAGAGGTTTACGTAACTGATAACCAGTTTGTAAAAGCCGGTGATTTAGTTGCTGTGATTGATCCTGAAGATTATAAGATTAAATTAGAACAGGCTGATTCAAGCTATGAAAAAATCAAATTAGACCAGTCAAACGCTAAGGCTAATTTGACAGCCGCAGAATCAAATATTGCGTTGGCTAAAAAAGATTTGGACAGATATAAAAATCTTTATGAGCAAGGTGCGGTTTCAAAACAAACTTATGATGCTGCGGTTGTAAAATATGACAGTGCTCAAGCAAATTTGACACAAGCAAATCAGGCTTTATTTTCTGACGCGAACGGAAAAACTGTTGCAGATGCGGATTTGAGAAGTGCTAAAGCGGCGAAAGATAAAGCTGCATTGGATTTATCTTATACAAGGATTTACGCACCGCAATCAGGTACGGTTTCTTCACGCCGTGTGGAAAAAGGTATGTATGTGACAGCAGGTGCGCCATTATTTACACTTGTGCCTAAAAATGTTTGGATTGTTGCAAACTTCAAAGAAAATCAATTAACTAACATGAAGCCCGGTCAAATTGTTGATATTAAAATTGATACTTATCCGGGTAGAACTTTTAAAGGTAAAGTTGACAGTATTCAAAGAGCTTCAGGTGCTAAGTCAAGTTTGTTCCCGCCTGAAAATGCGGTTGGTTCGTTTGTAAAAATCGTACAAAGAATCCCTGTAAAAATTGTATTTACCGAACAAATTGATTCATCAAAATACAATATTGTACCGGGAATGTCAGTTGTTCCAAAAGTTAAAGTTAAGTAAAGTTACCATTTATTTTATACCCTCTCCTTATAGGAGAGGGCTAGGGTGAGGTTTTAATAAAGGGAAAAATGTCAGACGAAGTTATAAAAGAAAATGCCGTACAGATAGCGGATGATGATAGTAAATATTTACCGGAAAATCCGTGGATATCCGCGATTCCGACTATGCTCGCTGTTTTTATCTATGTACTTGACGGAACCATTGCAAATGTTGCGCTGCCGCATATGGCTGGAAGTTTCTCTGCTACGCGCGACGAGAGTATGTGGATTTTAACAAGTTATCTTATTGCCAGCGGGGTTATTATTCCGTCGGTTGATTTCTTTAGTAAACTTTTGGGACGGAAAAACTTTTTTGTTATTAGTATTTTGATTTTCACGTTGGCTTCAATGCTTTGCGGGATGGCGCAGAATTTGGGGCAGATGGTGTTTTATAGAATATTACAAGGTGCAGGCGGCGGCGGTATTCTGCCTATATCGCAAGCAATTATGATGGAAAGCTTCCCAAAAGAAAAACGCGGTATGGCTATGGCTATATTCGGGATGGGAATTATTGTTGCGCCGATTGTTGGTCCAGTTTTGGGCGGTTGGATTACAGATAATTGGTCTTGGCCGTGGATTTTTTATATTAATGTTCCATTTGGTTGTGTAGCTGCTATTTTATCACATAAACTTTTATTTAATCCGCCGTATTCCTTAAAACAAAAAAACGTAAAAATAGACGGCTTGGGATTTTTCTTCCTTGCTGTGTGGTTATTATGTTTGCAGGTATTTTTTGATAAAGGTAATAATGCAGATTGGTTCAATGCAACTTGGATTTGCTGGTTGTTTGGAGTTTCTTGTGTTTCAGGAATATGCTTCTTTGTATCACAGCTTGTCAGAAAAGATACTCTTGTTGATTTGAGTGTATTTAAGGATAGAAATTTTGTTGTTGGTACAACGATATCTGTAGTTATGAATGCGGTGTTGTATGCTTCGCTTGCTATTTTACCGCAGTTTTTGCAAAGTATGATGGGGTATACTGCGTTTTTAAGCGGTTACTCTATGATGCCGCGGGGTGTTGGATGTATGGCTGCAACTATAATTTGTGCTTTTATTGCGGATAAAGTCGATAAAAGAATTCTCGTAGCTGTGGGCTTATCGTTCTTGGGTATTGCAGGCTTAGTTTTAGGATTTTTGAACTTACAAATATCCAATATCAATATTATGATTCCAAACTTTATTATGGGACTTGGTATGGGATTATCATTTGTGCCTATTATAAATCTTGCGATGGAAACAATCTCAAATGTTCAGATGACGAATGCTACAGGGCTTCAAAACTTGTTGAAAAATATCGGAAGTGCAATCGGAACATCGCTGGTTGCAACTATGGTTACAAGATTTGGACAAGTTCACCAAAATATGATGGTTGGTAAATTAAACGACTTAAATCCTGCATATGTTGAGAGAGTTCAATCAACAACTGCAGCATTATCTCAATATGCACACAGTTCTGTTGCAAGACATATGGCTGAATATTCTCAATACGGTACGCTTTTAAAACAATCAAGTTTGTGGGCATTTATGGATTCATTCAGAATATTCGGGCTGTTGTGCTTTATACTTATTCCATTGTTATTACTGTTTAAAAAGAATGACAAAGCAGCTTAAATTTATCAAAAATCATACAAATGCTTTATTATTTATTTAATTTAGTTTGATATAATCTTATTATGTTTGATATATCATCTCCAACCGTATATATTCCGACAATTTTTCTGACACTTGTTGCTGTGTTTGTATCTGTATTGCATAAAGATGCGAAGCGCAATGTGCATGAAAACACTAAGGATTTGCCGTATTATACGGAAATAGCCACTTCTATGGGGTATATTCACCGATGTCTTTTGGAAGATGGCAGGTTTGAGTATAGAAAAAATATTAATCCCGAGTTAGCTTATGATAATACGGTTTATAATTCACTTCGCCATGCCGGTGTGCTTTATTCTATGTACGTTTATGAAAAATACGGGCTGGTTAAAAAATATTATGAAGACAGGGTTAAATCATCAAAATATTTTGTTGACAGGTATGTAAAAAAACTTGGAAAAAATAAATACATGGTTCTGTCTATGCCTGAGGAGGAAGGAATTAGAGTTCCTATTGCAAAATCAGGAAGTGCGGGGGTTGCGTTGTGTGCCTTGTCAAATTTGTATGCGGATAAAGAAATTAAGCTGGAGGTTTTGCAAGGATTGGGCGAATTTATTTTGTCGCTCCAAAACGAAGATGGCGATATCTATGCGTATTTGGATTTGAAAACAAAAGAAATTAATAAAAACGCTCAGGCAATGTTTTATCCAGGAGAAGCCGCAGCGGGGCTTTTGTATCTTTATGAAGCGGATTCTCAGCAAAAATGGCTTGACGGTGCGAAAAAAACACTTACATATATAGCAAAAACCAGGAAAAAACTCGATTTTGAAATACCGTTTGACCATTGGTCGGCTTTGGCTATCGAAAAACTTTTCAAAAACGATTGGGTAACAGCGGAAGAGAAGACTTTGTTTGAAAGCTATGTTGAACAAATGGTTGTTCCAATGTTAAGTAACCAAATTACAAATACAAATAACAGTTATTGCGGAGCTTTTAAAGATAATATTATGCCTTGCAGTTTGGGAACAATTATGGAAGGTTTGGCATCAATTTATTTTTGTACAAGCAGTGATGCGTTGAAAAAAATTATCTTCAAATCCCTGTCAATTGGGTGTATGTTTTTAAGTAAAGTTCAGGTGAAAACCGGTGAGCAGGCAGGCGGACTGCCAAACTCGGCAAACTGGGTAAAACCCGGAGTTACTCCAAATGCCAGTGTAATCAGAATTGATAACGTTCAGCATGTTGCGACTGCTTGGTTAAAATTCCAGCAGATTTTGGCATTGAATCCTAAAGAGTGGTAGTTTTTTTACGGAGGTTTTGTCATTGCGAGCGTTAGCGAAGCAATCCAGTTTATAAACTCTAACTTTTGTCAAAAAGACAGTTAATTTTAGCTAAAAACACATTTATTTCTGCCTGAATTTTTAGCTTTGTAAAGTGCTTTGTCTGCACATTCAATAAAGTTTTCCTTATCTGCCATTATTTTGTCGTACTGGCATGCTCCAATACTTACAGTTACATTTATCCTTTGGTTTTGGTAATTCAAATCAAGTGTTTCAACTGTTTTTCTGAATCTTTCCAATGGGATTTTTGCCTGTGAAATATCTGTTTCTGTAAGTATTACCGCAAATTCTTCACCGCCGATTCTAAACACGGTATCGGTTTTTCTGAATGTCTGTAATGCTGCGTTTGAAACTTCTTTCAGAATGTAATCGCCGCATTGATGACCGTATGTATCATTAACACTCTTAAAAAAGTCTATATCAAAGATAACAAGGGTAAGGTTATTGTTATATCTTTGAGCACGAAGAAACTCTTTTTCAAATGTGTTGTCAAAGGTTCTGCGATTGAACAATCCTGTCAATTCGTCGGTTGAAGAAAGGTATTTTGAGCGTGTATACATAAAGTTAATTTGTTTAATAACCTCAATTTTATTTTCTTCCGGCACATCAAAATTACTGATTATGTTTTGGATATTCTGTTGAATCTCGTCAAGTACACTATCCGGCAAGGTAAACGACAATTCTTCTAAATCTTCAACCATATAAAACTCTCTTTCTGCTCTCAAAATTATATTCGACAATGTAACTTGAAAACTTTAATATTTAAAGGTTTTATTTACAAAACTAAATAAAATCTCCAATTCATGCAATAATTGCCGAAAAATTTTGTTTATAACTATGTAGGTAATTGCAAGGTTAGTTGTATGCAAAATAATATTGGGTTTAATAATGTTGAAGCATTACGGCGTCGCCGTGGTCTTGTGTCGTCTTCGCAAGACCGTCAGCAGGCTCCGGTGTCTAACCCTATTGCGCAGTGTCCCGAAAAAATTTGGTCTTCACTGGATGTTTTGTCCAGCATGAATAAACCGTTTTTGGGTAAATACACTATAAAAATGGCTGATTGTGACGGTATGATAGGAGATTTTAAACAGGGAACGTCGGGTGACTGCTGGTTTTTATCAGGACTAAAGGCACTTTCTGTCACTCCGATTGGCAATGATATTATACGAAACTCGATTACTAAAAATGATGATGGAACAATTACCGTAAATTTTAAGGGTGCAAATAAATCTTATACAATTACCGAAAAAGAATTTAACTCAGCAGTAAAAGGAGGAATAGCGTACAAACTTGCGGGTTCTGGTGTTCACAAATATTCAACGGGTGATTCCGATGTTTTGGTGCTGGAACTTGCGATGGAAAAATTGAAAAAAGATATTATAGATGGAAATGTAGATACGACTCTGCCAAATTATACAATTGCCGTCGATAAACGTGACCCAGTTACAAACAGTATCGGGGCGCAGGTGTTCAGCCTATTGACCGGGAAAACTCCGTGTGCTATCTCAACAACAGGTTGTATAAGACCTGATACGGGCGAAGTTTTGCAAAAAGATAATAAGGAAAAACTTGCCGAATTCTTAGAAAAATATAACCTGGATAATAAAAAATATGCTGTAACTTTTGGTACAGATGTTAATTCGGGAGTTTTTAAAGACCTGACAGGCAAAGAATATCAGTTTCTCCCAAAACACGAATATGCGGTGGAGGGTACTTTTGGCGGAAATATTATTATTTCTAATCCGCACGATTCTGCAAAAAAAATCATTATTCCGCAATCTGAATTTTTAAAGTTGAATATTTCGGTTCTGTCATATCAAAACCTTAAAGAAGATAATAATCCTTTTGATAAGGAATTAACGGATTATCTGATTGAGGAAGTTAACGCGGATAACTTTATTAACGAACACTGCTAGGCTTTTTATTTCGGGACATAACTGAGTATATCATTAACATTGCATTCTAACGCATAACACAATTTATCTAATGTTTTTAATTAAATACGTGTTATTTTACTTTAATAATAGCAGTAAAAAAGGAGTATTATTTATCAGGTATATATTTGAAAATATCATTGGTATCACATTCCAATGCAGAACATAATTTATCTAATGTAGCTACATCGATGCGTTTATATTCACCTTTGTAAATATTAAGTACAATATGGTTATTAAGACCAGTCATTTTTACAATGTCACGTCTATCCAGTCTTCTTTCACCTAATAATTTTGCAAATCTATTTTCAATCATAAATACATCTTAGCTTATAAAATTCTATATTGCCCAAGAGGTAATGTATAATACTGATAAGTATAAATATATACTTATATTCTTAATAATTCTTCAATTAAAGGAGGTCAAATGAAACACATATCAATAAACAAAGAACAAATGGAAATATTGCTTAAAAATAAAGAGCTTAATTTTTATCCAAAAGATGATGTAATTGAGATTTCAGAAGATAATATCCGGCTGAATGAAAATGGAACAATTTACAAGCTTAAATCGGTAGATTTTGTTTTTGAACGACGAAAACTTGAGTATGAGCAGGTGATAATAAATTTGAGGAAGTTGTTATGCGATTATCTTAATTTATCTGAAGAGGAGGTTATTTTTAGGTCTACAGATAATACTGAGTATATTTTTGATATAAGATTTTCACCGACACAGGAAGTTTCGTTGATGATTTGTTTTATGAATTCGATTCGCTGGAGCAAAGGTGATGTGGATGAAAATAAGTCTTTAGTATTTAATGAAACACAATTGGGTCATTACCGAAAAATAGGAAATAGTGGGTATGTTTTTAGATGGCTCACCGGGATTATTTAGTTGGAACAATTAAAGCATTGTTGCGCTCCAACCCTTGACAAAAGTGCAAAAATCGTAAATAATATAGGTGTAGGGCGGTGCTCCTAAGTACTAAGCGAGCCTTAAGAGCCCTCTGCACCCTACAGTTGAATTAACTTTAATGCTATTACTGCGATTGAGAATGCCAGTAATAGCATTATTATTTTATCAACCATAGCTCTTGCCTCCTTTCGTTCAATTTCTCTAAAAATTGTGTGTAACGAAGTTGCATGTGCAAGCCCTACGATAAAATCATATCATATTCATTTTACTTATGCAAAATACAAAAGTCCCTAATGCCGGATTATTTTGCATTTGGTCGTAATAGCAAATATTGTTAAGTTTATCCTTATTCTCACCCTTGACAAAAGTGCAGAAATCGTAAATAATATGGATATAGGGTGGGGGTTGTTGAGAACCCCCTTTCACAGACCCTATATAAAGATTGAAATAATTTGTAAGATATGTCCTGCTACAGACAGGGCATATTTTATTATTTGTGTCTTCATATTTCTCACCTCCTTTCCACCAATTTCACAGTATTTTTGATGTGTAGTCAGAGGTTATGTCTGTGCTATATCCTAAATTTATACCCGTCCATACATATCTTCGTAACGGATAATGTCATCTTCTGAAAGAATATCACCTTTTTGGATTTCGATAATTTCCAGCGGTTCTTCGAACGGATTTTGAAGCGAGTGAATAGCTTTCACGCCTATATCTATACTATGTCCCGGAGATAAGATATGGTCTTTTCCTTCTAAAACAACTTTTGCCATGCCGGAAAGTACAACCCAGTGTTCGCTCCTGTGGTTGTGCGATTGAACGGAGAGTTTTTGACCGACATTAACGTGAATAATTTTTGTTTGGAACCCCTTTCCTTCTGCGATTACCGTATAAAATCCCCAAGGGCGGTATACTGTTTTGTGCACCTTTTGGGTTCCGTCGTGCTGCTCTTTTAATGTTTCGTATATTTGCTTAACTTCTTGTGTTTTATCTTTTTTGCAGGCAAGAATAGCGTCTTCTGTTTCTATTACAACGGTGTCTTCAAGCCCGATTGTCGCTACAAGCTTTGATGAAGAATAAACGAAAGAATTTTTTGAATCTTTATCCAAAACGTGTCCAACAAAAACATTATTGTTTTTATCTTTCGGGCTTACTTCATAAATTGATTGCCAAGAGCCTAAGTCTTTCCAATCAGATTTCAACTCTACCATTGCGATATTTTGGGATTTTTCCATTAGCGCGTAATCAAGTGATATATTTGGCATTTGGTCAAAATCGTTAAATGGTACTGAGTTTTGAGAACAGTTAATATTTTTTACTATTGA
>JAMPCZ010000017.1 GCA_023665935.1 Muribaculaceae bacterium
TGTTGCTTTAGTAAGTTTTATTTTGCTTGCTGTAGTTGGCGAAATGTACCAAGTGAAATTGTTGGTATGGATTTTTGCTATGAGATTTTTGATGATTATTACATCAGTTATTGCATATTGGTTTAATGGTTTGTATGATAGAGCTTATGCAGCTAAAACCAAAAAATTCGATTTTGAATTACCGTTGACCAGACTTGTTTGGTTAACTTCAATTCTATCTATTGCGATGACATTTGTTGTCAGCAAATTCTTATTAGGCTGGATGGGTAATGTATGGTTAGTACTTTCTTGCATTATTTCTTGCGGTACCTTGGGTGCTGCATTGATTCCTGAATTTACTAAAATCTTTACATCTCCAAAGGCAAAACATACAGAAGAAGTTGTTACAGCTTCACGCGAAGGCGGAGCTTCACTAACAATTCTTTCAGGTATTGTTTCAGGTAACTTCTCAGGTTTTTGGATTGGGATGGTTATCGTATTGTTGATGGGACTTGCATATTTCGCAAGTACATTCATTCCTGCTAACTTGATGAGCTATCCGTCAGTTTTTGCTTTCGGACTTGTCGCATTCGGGTTCTTGGGAATGGGTCCTGTAACTATTGCGGTCGATTCTTACGGTCCGGTTACGGATAATGCACAATCCGTTTATGAACTTTCATTGATTGAGGAAATTCCTAATATTAAAGAAGAAATCAAAAATGAATTCGGGTTTGAACCTGATTTTGAAAATGCAAAACAATACTTAGAAGAAAATGACGGTGCAGGAAACACCTTCAAAGCTACCTCAAAACCTGTACTTATTGGAACTGCTGTAGTTGGTGCTACAACTATGATTTTCTCACTGATTCTTGTTATCAAAAATACTTTAGGTATTCAGCCTGAAATGATTTTGAACCTGTTGAATCCTTATACTTTGTTAGGTTTCTTGACAGGTGGTGCGGTAATCTATTGGTTCAGCGGAGCTTCTATGCAAGCTGTAACAACAGGTGCATATCGCGCAGTTGAATATATCAAAGACAATATTAAATTGGGTGATGCGGATGAGAAAAGTGCAAATGTTGCAAATTCTAAAGAAGTTGTTAAAATTTGTACTCAATACGCTCAAAAAGGTATGGTAAATATCTTCATCGCGCTATTTACATTCGCGTTGGCACTTGCCTGCTTGTCAGCACCGGGTGCCAAAACTCAGTTAGCAGTATCGTTCTTTGTAAGCTATCTGATTGCAATTGCTGTATTTGGCTTGTTCCAAGCCGTATTTATGGCAAATGCCGGCGGATGCTGGGATAATGCTAAGAAAATTGTAGAAGTTGATTTGAAAGAAAAAGGAACAACTCTTCATGAAGCAACGGTTGTTGGTGATACGGTTGGTGATCCGTTCAAGGATACTTCTTCTGTTGCAATGAATCCGATTATTAAATTTACTACTCTGTTTGGTTTGCTGGCAATGGAAATTGCTATCAACGAAAACTTTAGAGCTGTTGCACCTTATGTGGGTGTTGTACTTTTAGTAATCGCGTTATTCTTTGTTGTTCGTTCGTTCTACGGAATGAGAATCCCGACAAAGAAATAGATTATCGTAGTCTCATTCCCTCTCCTTTTGGGAGAGGGGTAGGGTGAGGGTTTTATATTTGAAATAGCACCGGCAGAAATGCCGGTGCTATTATTCAATTAAAGTATAAAATTACTGCCTGCATAATAATTATTTTCTACGGAAGCAAGATATGCTCTGGCTTTGATATAATCCTCCGGATCCATATTTTCCGCGTGTCGTTCTAAGATAGAACGAACGTATAATTTATCTAATTCCCGAGTTTTTTCTCGTTGGATTACTTTTGCTATTTTTTCCTTTGGAATATTTCTCTTTTTAAGCTTTTTTGCTGCCTTTACAGCAGGGGTCATGTCAACTTTCATAATTTCTCCTATATTTTTATTTGTATATTATAAATCTGAAGAAAATTAATTTTGCTAGTAATTTTAATGTAAAATTTTGTACAAATTTTACATTTTTAGGCAAAAATATTAATTTACGAATTTTATAGTATTACAAAACTTAAAAAAATCTTGAGGTTATAACCTGTCAGATTTATAATATTCATATTCTGTAGTGCTGGATAAAGAAAGGATAAAACATGGCTGCAATTGAAGAAATGACTTATACTCAACTTGAACGGGCAATTAATCCGACTCACGATATTAAACTTTTCGCAGGTCGCTCAAATCCTAAACTGGCTCAAGAGATTGCCGATGAGTTAGGTACAACTGTTGGACCTATGGTTGTTAAGAATTTTGCTGATGGTGAAATTTATGTTCAGGTTAAGGAAAGTGTCAGAGGTGATGATGTTTTTATCATTCAGCCTGTATGCAACCCTGTAAACGAAAATTTGATGGAATTGCTGATTATTATTGACGCCTTCAAACGCGCTAGTGCAAAGACAATTACAGCGGTTATCCCTTATTACGGTTACGCACGACAAGACAGAAAAACCTCAGGCAGAGAAGCTATTACCGCAAAACTCGTTGCAGACTTGCTTACAACTGCAGGTGCGGATAGAGTTTTGGCGATGGATTTACACACAGGTCAGATCCAAGGTTTCTTTAACATCCTTGTTGATCATATTATGGCAACAAATGTAATCGTAAATCATATTAAAAGTTTGAATATTAATCCTGATGATATGGTAGCTGTTTCCCCTGATATGGGTGGTGCCAACAGAACAAGACATTTTGCAAAAAGGCTTGGATGTCCGATTGCAATTATTGATAAAAGACGCGACAAACACAATGAAGCAATTGCCACAAATGTTATTGGTGAAGTTGAAGGCAAAGTTTGTTTGATGTTTGACGATATTATTGATACTGCCGGAACTATTTGTGAGGCTTCAAAATTGCTGAAATCAAAAGGTGCTAAAGAAATTTATGTGGGTGCAACACACCCTGTATTCTCTGGACCTGCGGTTGAACGTCTTGGCTCTGCACCGATTACCGAATGTATTGTTACTAATACTATTCCGCTTGATATGAGCAAAATGCCGTCTAATATTAAACAGGTGTCAGTTGCTCCGTTGCTTGCTCAAGCGATATCAAGAATACATGATGATGAATCTGTAAGTTCATTATTCGGGTTCGAAAAAGAAATGCAAGTCGGCTAGTCCTCGCCGGGCTGGGTACCATGCTACTAACTACCTTGCACTTTGAAAGGTAGACGAGCTCCGCTGGGACGGCTCCGCCGTGGAGCTGGTAAATTTTGCACGATAGTTTTAGCCGGACTGGGCATTATGCAACTAACTGTCTTGCACTTTGAACGATAGATGAGTTCCGCTGGGACGGCTCCGCCGTGGTGCCGAGTGGTGGGTACCCCCTACAACACTTCGTGTCACTTCCCCCTAAAAGGGGGCAGAATAGACTGTGTCATCCTGAACTTTACAAAGCGAAGCGACGAGGTACGAGTCGACTGAGCCTGTATGCGCAGATGCGAAGCAGTCAGTCTGTTTCAGGATCTATCCATGTTGATTCATCCCGTAAGGGGTAAAAGATTACAGCGCAAAAAATTTAAGATTCTGAATCAAGTTCAGAATGACAAATTTTTTGCTCAAATAAGTCGTCATTGCGAGGTGCAGAATGTAACCGTAAACTAAACTCCACGAGCGTGGAGCAAATCCAAGACAGAACGGAGTGACGTGGCAATCCAGCTAATAAATTTAATTTTATAATCGCGAATCTCCTCCATATGGAGGAGATTCGCTCCCTTTTGCTAAAGAAATTAATCTTGAGGTCGTAATAGAAAATATAGATATGAGAAACGAAAGTTTTTCATACCTCCTCCCCAAGTCTGGTAGCCGTTCTTTTTGAAACGGCTTTTTTTTATTGTGTTTTTTGAGGATGGTTATTTATTTTGATCGTAACATTTGGTGTACGGATTTTCCGCCTTCTTCTGTTGGTTGGCACCCTCCGCCCAGTATATAAAATTCTTTTCCGTCATAATAGTTGTACAGATAAAAGACGTCAAACCCCCACTTGTTCGGGCCTTTGACGCCATTAATGTCAATGATTGTGTTTCTGGCAATGTAATCTTTTCCACCTACGCCTGGCATTATTATCATTCCATTAGCAAGATAATACGCCGGATAAGTTTCCAAATTTGACTTTTTAAAATTGTGGCAGCCTGTCATTGCTTGTTCTAAGTCCTCGTCTGAAATATCAGGATTCTTAATCTTTTTTACTTCATCCCAACCTTTATAATCAGGAATACATTTATTTTTGATTGCGTTTTGACCGCAATCGTGGAATACTTTTAAAGATTTAAGTAATTCCTCGCTGAATTCGGGGCATTCACTCACATCTCCGGTTGAACCCGGCTTATAATAACACGCAGGATGGTATCCCATAGATGCAATCGCGAGTCTGCGCCCATTAATAATATATGAATATGCTTGTTTAAACTGTGTTCCTAAAATCATATCCTGACATTTTGTTAGTAATGTTGGGATAGTTAGTGCTGCGACTACTCCGATAATTCCTAAGGTAATAAGTGTTTCAGCGAGTGTAAAAGCTCTCTGAAAGTTTCTTCTTTCATGTTTACTCATCAAATCAACTCCATATAACTATATTATAGTGCATGTCACCTATTAACGCAAGTGTAATTTACACTTGTAATTTAATGTGTATAAAAATGATGGACAAAAATATAAACTTAGAATAAAGGAGAACGTATGTTCAAAGTCCAAAAAGAAGAAATGGTTAATAAGACCTTTCGTCTACCATTAAAATTAGTTGAAGAATTGCATGAAGTTGCTCAAAAACAAGGTGTTTCTCTTAACAATCTTGTAAAGCAATGCTGTGAATATGCTCTTGAACATTTAGAAAGTAAATCACAATAGAAAGGAGTGTAAATATTATCAGTTTACACTCCTTTATTATAATTAATCCCGGATAATTTACCAGCTTAAATATTTTATTGTGGCGGCGACATTTGCTGCTGTATTTATAACGTTTGCAGCAGTATTTACACCTGCATAATTATCTCGGACAACTACAGTGTTTACATTTGCAGGTACCGGCTCCACTACGTTATAACCGTAGCTGTATGTCGGGTACGTCGGATAGTACGAGTAAGATGTGTAATATGTTGTCGGGTAGTACGGACGAAATATCCGGCTGTAATGCCTGTGTATCGGAGGTGGCGGTAGTGGTCTTGCCATATGATGAGCGGTGTGCATCGGCGGTCTGTGCATTCCGCCCGGGTGATTTGCAAATCTTACTCCCGGAGCATGTCCGCCGTGTGGTCCCGGTGCGGCAATACTTGGAGAGGCTATAAACAACAATGCTAATCCTAATAATAACAAATTCTTTTTCATATCCGTTTCTCCTATTTCAACTTCACTCATTTTTATAACGATAGTCATGGACAATCAGTTCATTTAATAGTTGCTATGTGAATAAATATTACAAAGATAATAATGTTTTTATGATACCATGTCAGCATGGATAATCTCTTATACAAAACCTGTTATAATTCTCCGGTTGGTTGTTTGACGCTTGCAAGTGATGGGGAAAGTCTTGTCGGACTGTGGATTGAGGGGCAGAAATATTTTGCGGATATAAAAGATGTTGATTTTTTACAAAACGATGAGTTGGAAATTTTTGAACAGGTAAAATCATGGCTGGATCGTTATTTTGCCGGGGAACAGCCTGAGATTGCCGAGTTGCCGCTATCTCCGAGAGGGAATTTGTTTCGTCAATCTGTTTGGAATATCCTGAAAACTATTCCTTACGGAGA
Source organism: Muribaculaceae bacterium (assembly GCA_023665935.1). Taxonomy (GTDB): domain Bacteria; phylum Cyanobacteriota; class Vampirovibrionia; order Gastranaerophilales; family Gastranaerophilaceae; genus Zag111. Next base: position 5,777 of record JAMPCZ010000017.1, read on the forward strand.
AGTTATGTCTTATTGTGATATTGCCAAAAAGGTCGCTGAAGCACGCGGGATTAAATCTATGTCAGCCCAAGCTGTTGGCGGTGCGGTTGGTCATAACCCTATTTCTATAATAATTCCCTGTCATCGTGTAATTGGGAAGAACGGTAGTCTTACAGGATATGCGGGCGGATTAGAGATTAAAGAAAAATTGTTAAGGCATGAAGGAATGCTAATAACAACGTAACAAAAGTTTCGTCATTCTGAACTTGATTCAGAATTTTAAATTTTTTGTCAGATTTTTATGCAAAATAACATATTCCTGGCAAAAATAAATCTTCAGGCGTTTATATAAATCTATGCAGATAAGGTTAGATAGATACGAAAGATGTTATCCAAAGAGGTTAAAGCGTTGGTTTCAGGCTGATGTTAATTATTCTTCCTACAATACGGTTATTCCGAATATGGAACGAGCTGTTATCGGAAATATCCCTGTCGAACTCATTAAGCTTTTCCCGAAAGAATCCAGGGGGGAGAAAATTAAATTAATTCAGCAGATTTTAGCAAGGACTTCTGTTTTTCTTCGCGATGTATATCATCAAACTCGTTGTGCCGGTTCCTTTTCATATTATGATAAGAATTACAGATACTCGAATGAAATAAAATCAGTCGCCGCTGAGGGTGAACGCTATTTGAATCAAGAACTGCAGAACTTTTTTGGAGAGAATTTCCTTCAAGCAAAAATTGGTTTTGCAGGTTTTGGAGATTTTGCGAATGTTTTTCGGCTGTCACTACGTAGAGCTGACGGTAAGAAAATTATGCATGACAAGGCTTTGAAAGTTTATCATAATCTTGCCGAAGGTGATCCGCGCTATGCAAAATCACACAATAGTTATGCAGAAGCTAATTTTTGGACTTTTTTAAAACGTATTGCAGGACATGATTTAGCCGCAACACAGTTCACAAAGCATTATATTTCAGATTTGCATAGCGGATATTGTATGACAGAATTTATAGACGAGTATATTCCAAGAACAAAATCCAAGCTGCCTGTGTTTGACTTATTCAGGTTTAGAGTCCCGAAGGATAAAGAGTATAATATCCCTATTGGCGGCAAAGAGTGTGATGGCGGTGGTTATGAAAAAGGCACCGGGTTTTTAAGCGATAAGATTTCGCTGCGATGTATAAAAATGCTTTACTATGCCAAGGGCAAAATGTTTGATGATATAGTTTCGAATTTAACGAACCAAGCTAATAATCCGCATAATCCGAACCGTGATAAAATCCGGCATGTTTTGGAACGTTTTAATCAAAATTAATTAATTGGGTAAGCGGCACCTCCAAACTATCAGCAACCATAAATAATTTTCTAAGACTTATGTATTCTTTCCCTGTTTCAATGCAGGCGAGGTGTTCGCGCGAAAAGTTTATCATCTCAGCAAATTCATTTTGAGATAAATTTTTCATTTTCCTGTACTTTTTGATATTTTGACCAAGTTTAACAAGTCTTGACATGCATTTATTTTGCAACAATAATATTATTAAATATGTAAGGCGTCACATTACAAAAATATCTATTCGGAGGATAATATGAAAAAAGGGTTCTCACGTGAAGAAGCTATTGAAACTTGTAGAACAAACACTATTGCTACATTCTGTTTTGATTTGATCAAGATGAATGGTTGGAAATTCCCAAAAGATTATCCATGGTAAGTATGGCGATTAGTTGGTTGTTGGGCAGGTATGCCCAACCTACTCTAACAAACTAATTAATACAAGCCTGTAGGGCTGGAAAGCCCTACAAAATAACTATTTAATCAATATAAAAAGAGCCAATTTATTTTTGGCTCTTATGTATTTTGTATGTGATGTTTTAAGCTGTTATGTCAAAGTTACTTCCTGGTTTATTTTCCCAATGATTAACAGCATTATTAATAGCTTCTCTTACTGTTATTTTCTTAGCATCTTCTCTTGTTGTTAGCTTGAACATTTCTTTAATAGTATCAAGCAGTTCATTTTTACCTTCTTCGGTTATTTTTCCGCTTTTATCATAGAAGCCTTCGTATTCACTGTTACAAGCTCTTATTACATCTCGAGGGGAAACGTTACCGCGGATATCGTTTTTAGAAATTAAATTCATTGCAAAATTCTTGCTTCTTTTTGCCGTTTCATTAACAACCTTTGCGTAATCTTTTGCATCTAAATTGTACATTGCTTTGTTGAATAGTCTAATTGGTTCCATATTTAGTATCCCTTTCTTTTTTCTACCTGCCTATTTAAAGATGGTGCAAAAGTAAAATTGCCTGTGTATGTTTTTTTATTTACATTTATTTACAATTTTATTCGGGGTGAGTTCAAGAAGTAGGTTGGGCTTTCCAGCCCAACAAGCTAAACTTATTCAAAATCCAAATGTTGAATATTTTTTGTATCTTCAAAGCTTCCCCAAGTTTCTTTATAATATCCTTGAGTAACAAATTTGTGAAAAGATGAATGCTTCCAATCTTTAACATTTTGTGCATAACCATGTTTTACAGGATTGTAGTGAATGTAATCTATTTGATTGTTTAGTTCTTCTTCATTTCTAATTGTATGTTCCCAGTACCGCCTTTGAAATATCCTCTTTTCTCGTTTGTTTTTATATCCGATTTTTAATTTGTCGGTTGGGCATACTTGCCCAACATTTCTTGAAAAATAATGTTTAATTGTGGAAATTATTTTAGGGTAATTATTAATATCTTCAGGATGCAATATTAAATGAATATGCTCAGGTAATATGCATATTGCAATTATCTCATATTTATACAGGGACATTGTATTTTTAAGGGCAGTTCGTAATATATCAATATTGTCGATAAATACAGGTTTTCTGTCATAAGAAGTAATAATTATGTGCAAATAAGTATTTTGAACAAAAACTCTGCGATAATTCATAGATTAATACTATCACAAATGTTGATTGTTGGGCAGGTATGCCCAACCTACTTTTACTACTTATGTCACCCAGAACTGCAGCTTTTGGCAAGAGTGTTTCAGTGTCTTTGTAATATGATAGTTTGTACAAATCCAATTGTTGGGCAAGTATGCCCAACCTACTTTTCTTTTCCACTTTTGTTTATCTAACTGTAGGTTGATGTTTCTTGCTCAATATAATATTCAATAACGCCGTTGTTTATTCAATTGTCGGTTGGGCATACCTGCCCAACACAATAAATTAATAATAAAGGGCGAGAAAATTTATGTGAAAGTCCATTGGCATACAAAAAAAAGATTAAATTTTTATTTAATCTTTTTTTTGTATGCCGGAGACGGGACTTGAACCCACACAGATTTCTCTATACGCACCTGAAACGTACGTGTCTACCATTCCACCACTCCGGCATGGTCAGTTTGTAGATTGTAGGTTGGGCATACTTGCCCAACACAATAAACTTGTTTTCTAAATTTTAATATAAAAATAAAAATTATGCTACTTTTTTTCTGTTAAATTTGTATCTTTTTTCTCAGGAATCTCTGTAATAATCATCCGTTCCATATAATCATTATTGATTTGACGGATTTCTTGTCCTATTTTTGCGATTTCATCGTTTGAGTTAAACATGTATTTTTTTACGTAGCGCAGCGCAACTATCCCCTTTTTAGTGTCTTTTTGGTATTTATATATGTTATAAGCAAAGTAGTTTCCGCCTAATTCTACCCCGTTTTCAAGGTAACTTATTATTGCTATATTTTGTTTTTTACTTTGAATGAATTTTAACAAGACGCATTTTTCATCCGATTCAATTTCTCTATCTTTTTCTTGGGCATATTTCAGCGGGTTTGAAATTTCAGGGTAGTGGTATACTTCAATTTTACTTATCCATGATTCAGGCGTTTCGCCTTCTTTATAATACTGGTTTTGTGTTCTATGTTTGTATAAGTATTCTCCAAAATGTATGTTTTCTGCAAGTACATTATTCCTTAAAATTATTGAGGTAAAGAGTATGCAAATTGCAAATAATATAAATTTTTTCATAACAAAATTTCTCCGTTCAATTTCATTAAATCCGAAACAAACGGAATAAAAATCAGCCGTCAGGACAACTCCTGTCGGGTACTTTTTAGCAGGATAAGAAAATTATTTTTCTTCACGCAATCTTGTTATAAAGTTTTCCAGCCTGTTTATTGCAATTTTCAGGTTCTCAATAGAGTACGCGTATGATATTCTCAAGAAGCCTTCTCCGCAATCCCCGAACGCTGTTCCCGGCACAAGTGCAACCTTTTCTTCTTTTAAAAATCTTGTTGCAAATTCTTCACTTGTCATCCCAAATTCTTTTATACAAGGGAATACATAAAACGCGCCGTAAGGTTCAAAACAATCAAGGTTCATTTTCTTAAACGCATCCATAAGGAATCTGCGGCGTTGGTTGTACGCTTGGCGCATATTTTTAACGTCGTCATCTCCGTTTTTCAGTGCTTCAACTGCTGCATATTGGCTTGTTGTTGGAGCACACATAATTGCAAATTGGTGAATTTTTGTCATTTGTTTTATTATTTCACTTGGAGCGCAGGCGTATCCTAATCTCCATCCTGTCATTGCATAAGATTTTGAAAACCCGTTTATCAGAATTGTTCGTTCCTTCATTCCGTCAAGTTCTGCTATGGAAATGTGGTTATCTTTATAAGTCAGTTCAGAATATATTTCATCTGACATTACTAATATATCTTTCTCTTTTATAATTTTAGCAATAGCTTCAAGGTTGTGTTTTTCCATAATTGCGCCGGTAGGGTTATTCGGGTACGGAAGAATCAAAACTTTTGTTTTATCTGTTATTGCATCAAGTAATTCCTGCGGGGTAAGCCTGAATTCGTTTTCTGCTTTTAATTCAATTATAACAGGTTTTGCTCCGGCAAGAATTGCACAGGGTTCATATGAAACATAGGATGGCTGCGGGATAATGACCTCATCTCCGGGATTTATTACTGCGCGAAGCCCTATATCAATAGCTTCAGAGCCTCCGACAGTAACAAGAATTTCATTATCGGGATTATAAGCGGTTCCCTGGCGGCGTTTCAGATAGTTTGAAATTTCGGTGCGTAAATCTTTTAGTCCTGCATTTGAGGTGTAAAAAGTTTTACCCCTTTCAAGAGCGTAAATGCCTTCTTCTCTGATATGCCAAGGTGTGTCAAAATCGGGTTCTCCAACCCCCAGTGATATAGCATCTTTCATTTCGCTTACTATATCAAAAAATTTTCTGATCCCTGATGGTTTTATATTAACAACGCTGTCGGAAAGATATTTCCTCATGGGGTAATAACCTCCCTTTCATCTGTATTGTCTTTGTTCAAAATTGTACCGTGGTCTTTGTATTTTTTTAGGATAAAGTGGGTTGCTGTACTTAATACTCCTTCCTGTGTGGAAAGTTTGCCGGATACAAAGCTTGCAATTTCTTTCAGTGTTTTTTCTTCTAATATTACCAGTAAATCATATCCGCCTGAAATTAGGTATACTGCTTTGACTTCAGGATAGTTATAAATTCTTTCTGCAATGCTGTCAAACCCTCTTCCTCTTTGAAGTGTCAGTTTTACTTCAATCAATGCCATAACTTTTTCTATAGAGGTTTTTTCCCAATTTATGAGTGTGTGGTACCCGCAGATGATTCCTTCTTTTTCTAATTCGGATAATTCTTCCAGCACCTTTTCTTCAGTAACTCCGAGCAGTACTGCAAGTTCGGAAAAATCAATTCGACTGTTTTTTTCTAAAATGGATAATAATTCTTCTCTCATACCAATCTCCCTTATGTTTTGATTATATCAAAAATAAGAGAGTCTGATATGATTTTCATAAATATTTATAAATTATCATTTTATTGTTGATTTTTGTTTATAAGCTTTATATCAGGTCCATAAGGATTTGATTTAAAATCCAATTCGCTAAAATCAGGGAAATATGTTGCAATTCTTTCTGCTACGTTAAAATCTCTGGCGGTATTTTCTTCTTCAGGGTTTAATATGTATAGCAGATCTTGCAAATTCGGTTTTTGAACATCTTTTGTTTCATCTACCCATTCAGAAATTTCGTTCATATATTCTTTGTATCGTTTTTGGACATCGCCCAGGTTGATTCGTTTTTTTACAACTAAATCTACATTTCCTCCGTCAACACTCGGACATTCTGATTTTTCCAACGGGAAGTTTTTGGCAAGAGAGAATAGTTCCAGTTTGTCGCAAAGAAATTCAAACCCGATTTTATATACGTTTTCATCGCCGGTTGCATCATATAATGTGTCTGCCATGGCTTGTTCAATTGCCAGCATTTGATATTTAATATATTTATCTTTTATCATATGTTTCGGCATTGGCAGTAGAGAACCGTGATCGCTTAAGGCTGTACGTTTTCGGCAAAGTTTTCCCAACGCATTTGGAAGAGAAAATTCGTTATCTTCTTTAGTAAGAATTTTTAGTAGCGGGGTAAGTTCTTTAAAATAACTGTTTATAAGTTCTTTTGGTAAGAATGCAAATCTGTGAGTGTACAGAGTTTTTGCGTGCTGTATATTTACATCAGCTTCAATGTCACCTTTTGTTTCTTGTGTAGTTCTTAAAATGTTAGAATTTTTTATCTTGGGTGGCATGCCTGAATAGAATTTATTTGCAAACGCCAATTTTACGGCAGGCGGGTATGCAGATTTATCTGAGAATAGAATGTTTGCAGAACGACCAAAAATTTTTAAATAAATAAGAAGACTGCTTTGAATTTCTGAAACTTTCTGTTTTTTTGTTTCAAGATCATCATTGTCATCGACTTCAAATCTGAAATTATAACGTACGATATCTAAAATTTCGTCTTCGGATAATTCTCGTTTGAAACTTTCATATAATTGGTTAATTCTTGCCGGATTTATACTTTTTTTATTTTTTATTTCAAAGTTGTATTCTTTATTTCCGTTTTTGAAAGAAACAATTTTTATAGGGCTTTCACCGCGTTCGATATGATACATTACTGTTTTAACATCAGAGGTAGACAACTCAAATGCTTGAGGATTTCCTGTCACGTTATAAATTGTATCCGCCATTGCGGCTTCAAATGCCAAACTTATTCTATGAAGATCAAGAGGTACATTTTCTAATGCATCATGTAATTTTGTAGCTTCATCCAAGTTCAGTTGTTCGCCGCGTAGATTTTTTATCCAAATTTTGATGGAGTCTTCCGGCAAGATTTCTAAGAATGCTCCGTACATGTCGTTAAAATAATTCTTAGGGACAGATGACACCATTCCTACTTTGTTATTGAAATAAGCATTTCTAAAATCGGTTTTATAATCGGTTGGGTCTGCCGGTTTTTCTTCAACTTTTGGTCTTTCAAGTGATTTTTTATATTCTTCAAGTTCACGCTTTCTTTGGTTTTTGTTTCTGTTTATTTGATTTTTTAATTCTTCAAAGTTACCTTGCTGGATTGACCATTCGACTTTGTTGTGTGATTGGTGAATCCTATCACCCAAAAGCTCTGCAAAATCTGGGTTGTTATCCCAAAATTCACTCATTACTTTTGATTGGAATTGAGAGAATTCTTGGGTTGAATATAATAAATCTGCGGGTTTATAAACCTGGTTGTTTTTGAGGTGCAGATATAGAGCCTTGATAATTTCAGGACTATTATTCCAAGCATCAATCATTGTGTATCGTACAGGTTCGCTGCCGGCTTTCATATTAGAAATGTATTCTGTGCGCTCAGCAGGTGACATCTCTTTCCAGCGTATAAACAGGTTTGCTGAACGTTTTAAGTGCAGAGTGTCCATTTCAGCTTGCGATAAACCAGCTTCGAAAGTTTTGATATTTAAAGTGGCCCACTTTTTGAACAATTCGTCCTGGCTAAGTTCTTTTGAACCGACTTTTGTATGTCGTTTTACTGTTTTGTCTTCAGTTTCGTTAGTGTTAGATATTTCTACCCCGGCTTCTTTAAGTCGTTTTTTTTCTGCGCGTTTTTCTTTTTTGAAAGCTTTTAGCATATCAATTTCAGCTTCTTTATTTGCAATCATTTCAATTTTTTCTTTGCGTGTAAGTGAGTTCCACCATTTTTCAAATTCTCTTGTTGAACGTATGGCTCTAGCGGTTAGTTGTTCCGGGGTTAGAGTTCTTAAAAACGCTTTTAAGCCTTTCGAGATTTTTGCACCCATTACATCTGAATAGCCATCTCTGGTGAATCTTAATGATGTTAAATAATTTGAATCAGGCATTTTTATCCCTAAAGCTGATAAAGTTGAACCTAAAACCAAGTTATCTTTAGTTTTGATACCTTTGCAATATTTTTTAAAGTCCGGAATTAAATCTTCGTCTAAATCTTTGTTAATTTCATCAAGGGTTTTGGCTTCTAAAAATATTTTTTTGACCAAATATACCGTCAGGTTTTCTTTTGATTGAAGAACTCCGTCAGGATAAATCTCTTCCATTTCTTTGGCAGCTTGCAAGAATCCCTTGCTGGGTTTTATTTCTGATAAATCTTTTAATTCTTCAAATAGAGGTTCTTTAGGGTAATATTTTGTTTTTATATCTTCGATAGTTTCTGCTTCTTCCAAGTTTTTGAAAGCATAATACTGCGCTTCCAATGGGGTTATCAAGTTTCTGTTTTGCATTGGTTCTACAAGATTTCGAACTGTAATCGGCATGCGGTCTTTGTTAACTGAGTAAAATCTGTTCAAATCTTTATCAACCCGGTTTCCGAAAGCCAATAAATGATCATTATATAATGAATGTAATTCTGTCGGTTTATCTGTATAAGGTGAAGTTTTTTCTTGTTCTTTATTTTGTTTTGCGGTAATGTAATGTTTATTTGAAAATTGAATAGCGGGGATTTTCATGTTTTAGATTCCTTTCCACCGTTATAAAACTGCTAATTTTCAAATTTTGCTACATGCTGCGATTTTATTAAAATAGTTTTACATTTTTTTAGTTTAACTAGCAAAAAATTGTTAAAATATTACTTTATACATATATGAAGGTTAATTTCCGTAATTTTCATATGCCATTTATGGGTTCAATTTCGGATAAGGAGATTGACTCATTGGAAAGTGCAACTCAACATGTCAGTGACTGCTATCTTATGTCGACTGTTGAAACTCTTTCGCATACCGAAAATGGCAGGCAAGTTTTAAAAAATCAGATTGAACGTGACAATGCCAATCCAAATCAGCTGAATTGTTATTTTTATTCTCCGAATGGCGAACGCGAAAAATACACAGTTCCGACAGATAAAGCCGTTGATGGATATGAGTATTTATATTCCGTTCAAGATAATGAAATAATCAGAAGTCTTGATATTTCGGTTTCCGAGTATGAGAAAAAACATAAAGCAAAACCGTGGATTTGCCGTATTAGTGAGATTTTTAAAAAGTATAAATTTGAAAATAATCTACCGTCACATTTTATGGAAACTTTAACCGGAGTTAAGCCAAGAGTTATCGCAGAACAGGATTTTAATTGGAATTTGAAAAGTTATAAAGACGAAGTTATGGAGCTTTTTAAACAGATGGAAAAAGAAAAGAATCACAGCTTTGTTATTGGTACAGGGCAGAAAAAGTTTGGCGGTCGCCGTTGGCATTGTTACGTAATTCAAGATGTAGATTTAGCTAATAATACAATAACCGTAAAGGAAAAGCGCAAAAATGAACCGGTGACAATGGATATTGATACTGCATTGAAAACGTTTAAATATATTGTGGGTTATTTTAATTCTGATTTAGAAAAAGCTGTACCTAAAAAAACTCAGAGTACAGAATCCGGAAAATTTCTTTTGCAATCTGATAAGTTTTCAAAATCATTTGGTGCATTCTTAAACCGGTGTAAGTAATAATAAAATATTGCTTAATAAAAAGATTTCGGTATTATGTGAGTTTTGTGAATCTTATATCAGAATGTATTGGAGCCGTAATTTTATCTTTGTTGATGAAATTTAAACCCATATTTGTTTCAATGAGTTGTTCGGATGGTGTAATTAAGTATATATGACCGTTTATATCAATATTTTTTGTTGTGCAATCGTATGCAAGCTCCAGCTTCTCTTTTTCTGTCATAGAAAACCAGCGAAAACTCTCAACAAATAGTTTTTTATTATTTCGTTTAACTAATTCCTGAGGAAAAAAGTTTTGCCCTCTTCCTTTGTTTTCAATGTAATTATCTTCTCTATGAATAGTAACTTTTTCGGGTTTAAGAATTTCATAATCTTCAAGTGTAGACCTGGTTTCTAATTTCAAATTTTCATAAATTTCTTCATATAATTTTTTTGCTGCTAAATATCCGTTTTCGTCTGATTTGATGCCGGTTGGGTAATTGTATTTAACAAGGATTGAGCCGATTTCATTATTGTTTTTATAGAGTGGAAGAAATGTTTTTAAAGCGTTAACAATTCTTGATATATAAATATTCCTGTTATATCGTTGAAACGGATTGACTGAAATAGCAAATTCTTTTATGCTGTCGGGAGTTTGCTGAATATATCTGCAAAGTTCTTCAGCTGCAATTTGTGAGCTCTTGTCAGCCGGATTCCATCCGGAAGTGACAAAGACTAACGGAAGATTAAGTCTGTCATAAATTTCTTTTACCGCATTTGTTAAGCTTTTATTATTTCCCTGTGCATCTTTCATGTTTATTACGGGGAGATTTGCATCTTCAAAAAGGGTTATATGAGTGTTCCCACGCAAAATATTAAATCCAAGACGTTCATTTAATTTAGAAAATCCTCTTGTAAAACGAATTAAATCATCCCAAAGTATTGTGCTGATTTTTTCGGAATTTTCTTTTAAAGGGAGCATTGCATTGCGCAGACAAAATGTGCATTGTTCGGTACATCCTCGCGCCAGGTTTAAAACCTGAAACCACTTAGAGATGAATCTGATATTTTGCAAACTTGTTGTTTCAAAAAGGGGGATATCTTTTTGTATTCCTTCAAGTTTTGTAAGCTCCAGTTTCTCCAATGGAAAATCTATATTTCTTACTTGAGGAGAAATACTTTGAATATATTTAGTTATATTGTTGCTTAATATTCTCATTTTAGTTTTATTTTATTCATAATTCTGCTTATAAAACTTCTTTGTTTTATCACAGGTTGTTGTTCTTTTTCTTCTTCATCCGGGGAATTCAGTGAATTTAGTAGTCGGTTTAAGATTTCGTCATATTCTTCGCCAAAAACTAATCCTTCAGTTTTTTCAATTATTTGAGTAAGTTCTTTCATTAAATTGATTTCTGAGCTATTAAATTTAGTTTTGTCAGTTGTATCAACAATATTAATGATTGCTTTTTTAGCTGAATTTATTGTTGAACGGTATTCTTCCAGGGCTGTAAATTCCTCATCAACCGGAGTATAATCTTGCATGTTTCTTGCGGTAATGAGAGTTAGTACAGGGTCATTGAAAACAGAGTTAGATTGAATTTCTTTTCGGAGTTCAAGACTGTTTTCCCGGCATTCTGAAGAAAGATTTTCTCTAAGTTTTTCTGCTTCTTCTTTAGGTCTGAAAAATTCATCCAAGCTATGCTCCGAGTCATTTTCAATTGCACAGCTAAAATTTAACAGAAATTGAGCCATATCCTGACAACCGGAATCTTCAATTTCATATTTTGCAAGGTTACGTAAGCCGTTTATTTCTCGTTCTCGTTCCTGTTGTTTGCGTTGGAGCATTTCTTGTCTACGCTTTTCTTCTTCTTGTTGTTGCAGCAGTAGTAGTTTTTTTCTCTTTTCTACTTCCTGTTGTCTACGCTTTTCTATTTCTTGTAGCTGTTTAAGAGTTAATTCTCTTTCACGATGTGACTGAAATGAAATATTGTTCTTATTATAATTATTATTGTAATTATAAACATTGATTTTTTGTATTATCATTGAGTTCTCCTTTTAGAAAGTAATTGTGCTAAATATGTATTTTCGGCTTCTATGGCTTTATCTTCAGCTGTTTCAAAAAAATCATCTTCAATATTAAAGTTATATTTTGCCTCTGTGCATCTTTTTATAATATTTCTTATAAGTAATGCTTCTTTTTTATTATTCGGGTCAAATGGAGTTTCTGCAAGAATATGAAGAATTCTGCTTCCTGACGAATTTAAACTTTCATCTTTAATTTTTGCAAAATCGGGATTTGATACTATTTTATATATTGATTCAATGGAAACCTGTCCTGAGGATTTTTCATCCTGAGCAATTATTTTTTTTGTGTGTTCAAGTATTGTTGAACTTGTTGGGGTTTCTTTCATTGGCGGAATATAATTACCGTAGATGTTCTTTTTTCTCCTAAGTTCGTAGGAGTCCTCAAATAAACCTTCAACATGATATCCAAAATTCTTCTCATATCTATTTTTCCACCGATATCCTTCAATCATAACCTTTTCATCAAAACTCCCATCCGAAGCAATGGGGCGCATTTCCATTTCTTGATACATAATTTTTAGAAGTTGAGAGTTATTTTTAATTATAGCTTCGTTAAATGCGATGTCTAAACGCAGTTCTTCAACTTTCATACCTAAATCAATAAGAGCATGTACGTATAAATTTTTTATATTTTTTTTATTTCTATCAATTATGTCCTTGATATCTTGCCCATCATGATAACCGTTTCTGAGGGAATAGAGCCAGTTAAAAGGTAGTTTTGCCAACCCGGTATGGATATAACCATCCTTAAAATCTTCTCTTGTAACGTTTTCGTAATTATCCAACATCGCTTGTGCCTCTTTTCTCGACATTGTCTGTTTATTTTTTTCTCCGACAAAAGGCGTGTGCGTTATAGGAAAGTTTGTAATAGGTGAAATTCTCATAATAGTTTAAAACCCGTAAAAAATAATTTTGCTACCTATAAGCTTTTAGTCGTTCGAAAAACAGTAGTCCCAGTTCCTTTCTGTCTTTTGGTTCTAAATCTGCAATTAAATTCCATATGATAGGGATATGGTTTAATTCCGGTTCTGATATTTCGGAATTATAGATGCTGCTCTTTTGGTACTTAAAGTGAGGTTTACTCATTTTTTTTAGCATAAATTTTGCTACAACTAAGTTTTTATTTTCAAGAGCCAGTATCAAGGGGGTTCTTCCTAATGCATCCTCTGTCCAAAAATAACATTGGTATTCGCACAATGTTTTTATCATATCTTTAACTTTTTGTACCGTACTATCATCTTTGGGGTCAATGGGGATTTCTGCTAATAAATGTGCAATGTTTTGATTTATATCATTCAATGGTAAATTAAGAGCCTTCTCTGTTTTAGCGTTTTCAATATGCGTTTGAATTTGCTCCAAGCTCATTGAACCGTTTTCTTTATAATATTGGATAGCTTTTTGAGCATTGTGTATTTTTATTGCTCTTTCGATAGCTTCTTTGTAGCACTTTTTATTATAATCATTTAGCGGAAAACGAAAATTCGATCTCATCTTTTCATAAGAGTCATAATAACGATACGGATGTGGAGCCTCGTCAATATAAGTGTATAAGTCATCCAAATCATATTTTGTAATATCAAGTGACGGATGAGTAGCAAGACTTTCCAAAGTCTCTTCACGTACACCTCTTTTTATTGCAAATTTTATTATTGGTTCATTACTTATACCATCAGGTTCAATTTTTGTTATATCAAGGTTTTCTAATTTGAATAATAACTCCGGGCTTCCGAGCCTACCATCAAACATAAAAGCACATTGCGATAAGGAATATGAACCTTTATTAACATAATTTACATCAATTTTACCTTCCTTTGCTAATTCAATAAATAATTCTTTTTGTTTTTGCATATAATAATAGTCTTTCCTCTGTTCAGTTTTAAAAAAATCCATTAATAAATTATCACCATTATTCATAATAATATTCCAATCAACTTCTATTTCCCCGCGTTTTTCTTGTTCTCTTAATTTAAAAATGCTATTATCCTTAAATGCTTCTATAACCTCTCTGCCATCTATTCTTACCTTCGGTCGAGAAGGCTCAAATGAATCAGTGGAGCTATCTTCAGCTATAGATGCCCTGAATGAAATTGGGGAATGTTTTTGGGTGATTTTGTATTGGAAGTTGGGTATAGGAGAAATTCGCATTTTTATTGAACTCTCTCCTTTTCTAGCCGTTCTGTAATATTTTCCAAGGTGACAGGAGATTTTGTAGTTACAGAATCTCGTATAACATTCAAAATTGATTGAGAAAGTTTACTTATTGATAATCCTTCAGCTATTTCTGCAATCTTTTCAATATCTTCAGGGTTATTTATTTCTTTTGCCGCCGGTCTATCCTCAATCAATTTTTTGATAATTCCGACTCTTGATTCATAATCAGGGTTACCAACGTACAGGCAGACTCCTAACCTATCAGAGTTTTCATAAATCGCAGGCTCAATTTGACTTAAATCATTTGTTGCCATTGCATAAATGATACCATCTTTTTGTGCAGACATTATCATGTCTTTAAAGAAACTGGTTTCTTCCATGTTATGGAAACCGGGCATCAACGCTCCGCTTGTTCTTGGGATAAGCTGTTGAGCTTCATCAATAAACAAAATACTTCTTTCGCCTGTTACTTTAAATTTGTAGGCGAGCTGTTCCCGAACTTCTTGAGCATTTCCTGCCAGTTGATGAATATATGGACTTCCGAGGTTCCCTGAGTTAAGTTGATATAACGGAAGTCCCATCTCATTTGCTATAGCCTTAACAATGGTCGTTTTACCGTTACCCGGCGGTCCATGAAGAATAAATCCTTTAGTTACCGGCAGTTTATTCTCTTTGAGTAGTTCAAGTGTTTCCGGAGTATAGATATCAATGATTTCTCTGCGTAATGTTTTTTTCAGTTCCTGTATGCCGCCCAAAGAATCCAGTCCTTTCGGATCTGTATCATCCATTATCATTCGTGGATATTTTGAATCGTACATTATTGTTGAGTTTTTACTTATATTTAAGCGGTGTCCTGCATTTTTAGAAGATTTTGAAAGTATTTTTTCTATGTCTTTTTGCTTACAGATTTCGACTGCGTCATCAATAGCTTTTTCCAATGTTGTGTCATCCGTAATATTATTAGAAAGAGCTTTATTTATTATTTCCGAAACTGAAGCTGCAACCATACCGTTGCAACGTTTTGCTATCTTTTCAAGAAATTCTGTGTTTTCTAAAACCTTTTGCACTTCAGGGTTATCTTTTCTTGCGGATAACATGTTTTTGATAATTGCGCCTGCGGCTTTTTCATCACAATGTTCAAAATGGATTACGGCACCCATCCTTCCATCTCTGATTAAAGAATCAGGTAAGGATTCCAATTCGTTTGTTGTTCCGATAAATAAGATTTTATTTCTACCGCGCTCTATTTCTTGTAATAATGAATTAACTTCTTCGTCACCATGCTGAGAGTGTCCTTTTTGGAAATTATCAATTTCATCTAATAGAAGAATGCTGGCTTCTCCGGTTTCATCGAATTTTGTAATCAACTGATCAATAATTTGTGTGATATTGTGGACTGTTCCGTGAACATAAGGTGTTCCGACTTCTGACATTTTAAACATATATAACGGCAAATTAAGACTGCGAGCAAGAGCTTTTGCCATATAAGTTTTACTTGTACCCGGGTCACCTACAAAAATTCCGCCTGGCGGAAGTTGAATTTTTGCATTTCTGAGTTTGTCAGCATTTTTCCACGGCTTTAATATGGAGTTTTCGATAGTTGATTTTGTTGTCGGCATCCCTGCTATACTTTCAAAATTCTCAGCATCGAATGATGTTGGTTGATATCGTTTCAGGACGGTATCATACATAGAAGTTTTATTAAATTCGTTAATTTCCGGAATGTTTTGTTCTACAGAAAATACTTTTATTCTGTTGAGAAGCTCTTTTGTGCTGACGTATTCTTGCGTATTTGCAATGCAGTTGATTACGGAATCATCTATAACGTGTTTCAGCTGTGCGATTGAAAAACCTTGTGTGCTATCGGTAATTTTCTTAACGTTAATTTTGCTCAATACCTCTTTATCTTTGATATAATGCCTGATGTATTTTTCTCGAGCACTTGAATCTGGTAGTTTGAAGCTTAGGATTCTGTCAATTTTTCCCGGGGTTAAGATTGACCTTGGTATAAGTTCAGGACATTCTACAGAAAAAACAATTAGCGAACCGTGTTTAGATGTTTTTGTTAAGCATCTGTTTAAATCATTTGTGAGTAAACTGTTGTGTTCATTTTCTTTGTACAAATTATCCAGTCCTCTCATATAAATGATTGCACGTTGACCTGTTTTATCATAATTCTTGCCTACAATATCAATCAACTGTGAAAGTTCTTCAGGACTTGATACTTCAAAAACAGGCATTGATGCTTCTTTTCCCAATGCGCTGACTAACGTTGTTTTTCCGTTTCCGGGCGGTGCAGAAATAATAATCCCGTTTGGAATCGAAGTGTGATTTCTTGCTAATCTTCTGGATACTTTTTCATTAATTACAGGAGCAACAATGCTTTCTTGGAGGGCATTTTTTATATTTTCAAGCCCAATAACATCATCCAATCCTGATATCTCAGGAGTATCAAGTTGTTTAAATCTGCCTGAGCCTTCTATCTGAACACTTTTTTTGTTACTAATGGCGTGTTGTTCTGTTTTTGTTGTTGTGCTTTCTTTTCTCTTAAACATAGAAAAATATGAAATTTTAGGCTTTTGGGGCGGAATATTGTTTTCCGATGGCGTGGGACTAACCTTTTTGTATTCAGTTTCTGCAGCTGAACTTTGTAATTTTGTCGTATTAACTTCAATTTGAGGCTGAGGTTGAGGTTGTTGTACGGACTTTAAAGGTTGTAGTGCGGGATGATGGAGCCGTTCATTTTCGAATATTGTTTTCTCACGAAAATCTTGCGGTAAAATTTTGTTTGCCCCTGCGGGAATATCGTTGTCATCCAAGGCTAAAGGGTTTGCGCCTTTGCTCAGTAGTAACTTTGCAATTCTTAGGCTTTTTGCAACTGCAAGCGGGTGTTTTCCGCCTTCTCCTTGTTGTTCAAGTAATACTTTTGCTCTTGTCGGATTTAACAGCATGTATTTAAGCGGTTCGAAAAAATCTTTTTTTACTATGTGATGTATTATGTAATCCCCATTTGAATCAATAGGGTAGATAAAATCCGGTTGTTGGCGAATGAATATAAGAGCTGCTTTTTCATCCTGAATGGCGGATAATTTTTCAAAAATATCCGGGCGATTTTCTTCAGCCTTGAAACTCGGCTGTATTATATGGTTATTTTGAATCTTATATATTTTCATGACTAGTACAAATATCTTTTTATGATAAAACTCATAAAAAATAATTTTGTCATGATGTTTAGGATACTTTAATAAAACTTAATTCTTTGAATTTGTCGGACTGTAGTATGTCGGTATGTCGGTATGTCGGTATGCCCAACCTACATCGGGCTATTCGCCCTCGCAATGAAAAAAATGCTTCCGACTAAATTACTCAGAAAAGTACAACTATAATTTAGTGTTGTTGGGCAAGTATGCTCAACCGACAGTTAAAAAGCTTCTGATCGATATTATCAGTTGGATAGGTCGGGAAAAAGGCGGGAAAAATGGAAAAACAAAATATTATAACAAAATAAAAAAGCCTCAAACTCAATGTTCAAGGCCTTTTTAATTAGCGGAAGACGAGACTCGAACTCGCGACAGTCTGCTTGGAAGGCAGATACTCTACCAACTGAGCTACTTCCGCATAAAGTATCAATCGGTACTTCCATATACTACAATAAACATTTTTTTTTATCAAGTAGTTTTATGCTTTTTATTTGCAGCACAAAGTTTTCCTTATAAAAAATAGAAATTGTATCTTTTTTTACCTTCAAAAATAATAATTCTAACTACTTAATAAATTTTTCTACTATGTTATCGAACCAAGAATTTTTGTAACCATATTTCTTTTCTTCATCCACCGGAAGCTTTGAGGTTATTTCTAAGAAATCAATTTCACTTCCGCCACCAAATATTGTTTGGTTTTCATCATCCTTTTTTTGCCGCCGACCCCGCATCATATAGCCGGTATTTCCGCTGCTGCCTCCATCATTGTTCATGCTCGTAGCGGGCTTAATCATCGGTTGGGCTCGTCCAATGTTTGCATCAAAACTCATTGTTCCATTCCTTATATTTTTCCCTATATATATAAAGTAATTTTTTTACGCGTTTTGTTACAAATATAGTAATGAATTTACATAGCTTAATAAAAATTTACAAATCCATAACGCGATAAGTTATGTGTTTTATTACTTTTTGTAACGAAATTGTAACGGCTTGAAAATACCGGGTATATAGTACGTTAATATATATAAGAGAGATTTCGAGGTTTTTTGATGGCATTATCGATTAACACAGATTTTGATTATTTACGTTCGAGATTGCGCATTCCTGATGTGAGAATGTACCAATATCAGGACGAGGAATATTCAATACAAGAAATTTTGGAAGCCGAGGCTGCGGCAGGTAATCAGGCTGCGGTTCAATTTGCGGCGGATATGTTTACTGATGTTGATCAGCTTATTGAACTTTTCCAGCTTGCGGATCCTCAAAATAAAATCATAATTATGAAAGAGATGAATCCTTCTCAGCTATCAAAGCTTGTTGTCCAGTTGGATGTTGAAGATTTGGTTGAGGGCTTGCAGTTCTTTTCACAGGATTCGCTGCTTGATTTGTTAAAAGATGTACCGAAGGAAGAACTTGTAAAAACAGTTTTAGATATGTTTTCAGAGGCTGATATTATTCAATTTATGCCGGAAAATGAGCTTGATAAGTTTTTGACCAGTGTTGATATGGATAAGGATTTTGTGTTAAATAAACTACAGTCAATTCCTGAAACATATTTGCAGCAGATTTTAGAAAGTGTTACAGGCGAAGCCGCGGAAGGTACTGCTTTTGATTTGGTTACTCAAATCGGACAGCTGGGGCATTCTGCGTATAAACAGGCTATTACAAATCTTGAGCCGGAGCAAAAACGCCAATTAACTTTGCTTTTAACCTCCTCCGATAAAAAACTTTATGAACAATTCAGTACGGATTCATATCTTCACATAATAAATCGCGAGCGCAATAAGAACGATTTGGTTAAATCAATGGGAGTGATAAAACCTGAACACTTGCAGGGGATGGTTAATCAGTTACCGCCAGAATTACTGCAGGTTGTGATTACGCAGATTGATACCCAGAAATTTGCACATTCGCTAATTAACCAATTCCCTGAATTGTTGGCGCAATTTATTTCTTCTTAATTTGACAAAATTAGTTGAAATTTGTAGAATGGAATGTAGAAAAAGGAGAGATGAATATGCTAAAAAGTAGAAATAATGCTGAATTTCGGGGGGGGGTAACCTTTTAAGGCTTGTCTTTCCTGGGTCCTCGGCCGGAGCGGATTTGTGTACGGACGTAGCGAAGCGAGTCCGGATAGCGCAAGCCGAGCAGAGTCACGAGCGCAGCGAGAGTCGAACACGCGTCGCCAAGACGTTGAGTCTTGGCGCAAGTGTGAGCGGTGGCGTTTTATGCGAGGCGCAG
>JAMPCZ010000018.1 GCA_023665935.1 Muribaculaceae bacterium
TTAAAAGGTTACCCCCCCCCGATTTTCTTGATATTATTGTGTTTCAGCATATTTCTCTCCTTATTGTTAATTATAATTCTTTATCACTTTCTTTTATAGGTGCGCCGATTACGCGTTCAACCTCAGCCGCATTTATATTATACTGCAATATTGTTGAATAGTAATCCAACTGGGCATTCAAGTATGTATTTTCAGAATCCTTAAACTCTATAGCATCGCCCAAACCAACCTGATAACGCCTAAAAGCTTGATATTGTTGTTCTTTTGCCTGTTGCAGTGCCAGCTTTGATACCGCTATACTGTCATGAGAGTTCATCAGATTTATATAAGCACTTTTTACATCAAGGTAGACATTTTGACGTTCCTGCTCGTAATCCGCAACATATTTTTTGTATGTCGCAGTCGCTTCATCAATTTGTTTTTTGATAAGCATCATATTAAGGTTTGAATACTGCAATTGAACTCCGACTTGGTAACCGTAATCCGCATCAATCTGTCTTCCACCGTATTGATAAGAACCAAAAGCCCCAATATCAGGAGTAAATGAACGCTTTACACTGCGAACATTCAACTCAGCCGCATCCATGCGTTTTTTTGCCGCAAGCAGTGACGGACGTGATTCTTCTGCGATTTTTATCAAATCAGTAAAATTCACATCATATTCTTTTGTATTTAATCCGTCTTTCAGGACAACTTCGGCAAGTTCAGGAATACCGACAGCATTTGCTAATTGTACAGCCGCCAATTCCAGGGTATTTTTTGCCTTAATCAAGTTTAGCTTAGCCTTGCCAAGGTTATATTCTGCATATGTCACATCAATTTTTGCTTTTTTACCTATGTCAAAATATGCACGAGCTTGTTTCAGCTGCAATTCGTAATCCTGTACGGTTTCTTCATAGACTGATTTTTGAATTTTTGCAAAAATAAGATTATAATAAGCAACTTTTACGTTATAAATAACATTTTCGATACTTGTTTCTGCATCATATCTTGAGGATTCATAAGTGCGTTTAGCTGAATCAGCAGTTGCTTTAGTTTTGCCGAAATCAAATAAAAGCATATTAGCAGAAAGTGTCGGAACATAATACAAATTATATTTTTGCGGCATCATCTTTGCAAAGCTGCCGCCCATAGTCATAAACATATTATTTTTTGAAACATTTGTTCCGGCTGTAATTGTAGGGAAATAATTTGACCATGCTTGACCAACACGGGTTTTATATATTTCAGCGTTACTGATAGCCGACATAATCGCCGGGTGATGAGTGATTGCAAGCCTGATACAATCAGACAGACTGACTTCACCGTTCATATCAGCATACGAGATTTGGCTGTCAATTGTCGGGAACTTTGTTTCATACATTCCCTCAGCTTCCTTTGATGAAGAGGCTTTTGTCCGCTGGTTAGATTTTAACCTTTTAATTTCAGTTTTCTTATTAACTTTTACAGCCTTCTCCTGCTCGATAATCCTGATTTCTTTTTCTTTTTTTGAAGCCAACAATTCACCGTCGGCTTTCACTTTTTTTGCAAAACCAACATTGGTTCCAAGAGAAAGAACTGAAGCTATTAAAATTAAATTATATATCTTTTTCATCTGTTTACATCTCCAAATCTTTTTCGGTGATTTCTTTTTTAGGGAACTTGTCGACAAATTCCTGAACCAATACATAGAACGCAGGGGTTAGAACAGCACCCAACGTACAAGCGGCAACCATACCGCCAAATACTGTTGAACCAACAGAAATTCTTGAATTTGCACCGGCACCCGTCGCAAATATCATAGGTAACACCCCGATGATAAACGCTAACTCGGTCATCATAATTGCTCTAAATCTCAATTTTGCAGCCTTCATTGCAGCTTCTCTTACTGTTAACCCGCGTTTTTCATGCTCTTCTTTCGCAAATTCAACAATCAAGATAGATTGTTTTGCCGCAAGACCAATCAAAGTAATCATACCGACTTGAGAGTAAACATCGAAAGACTGATTAATCATCATTTGGAATATCAAAGCTCCCAATGCCGCAATAGGTGAAATCAAAAGAACCGCAAACGGAATTGTATAACTTTCGTACAGTGCAACAAGGAATAAATAAACAAAAACAAGCGCAAATGATACTATCATTGCAGTTTGACCTGAAGCTTCTCTTTCCTGAGCTGATGTACCTGACCAATCAAAAGTCATATCAGACGGAAGAACTTTTCTTGACAATTCTTCCATTGCTTTCATAGCATCGCCGGAACTTTTACCCTGAGCCTGCTGTCCTGTTATTTGTACTGATTCATACTGATTATATCTTGAAATAGTAGCTGTACCGACGGCTTGATGTAATGTTACGATAGATAATACAGGAACTTGAACCCCGTTTCTGTTTTTAACATAAATACCTTCCAAATCGGTCGCTTTATCTCTAAACTTGCTTTCTGCCTGGATTTGAACCTTGAATACACGTCCGTATTTATTAAAGTCATTAACATAATAAGTACCAAGCATAGAGGATAAAGTCGAATACAGTTCCTGCAAATCAACATTCTGAGCAAGAGCTTTTGCATAATCAATATCAAGAATATATTGAGGTACATTTGCCTGGAATGTAGTGTTAACATTTGACAAATTCGGATCTAAATTAGCCGCAGCAATGAGTTTCTGAGCCCAAGATTCCATCTCTTGAGATGTATAATCACCTTGAGATAACATTTGGAACTCAAAACCGCCCATCATACTCATACCGTTAATTGCCGGAGGTGAAAATACTATGATTGATGCTTCTTTTGTATTAGAAGCTATTTGTCTGATTTTAGATAAAATTGCAGTATGTCTTAAATCAGTTGATTTACCTTTAAATTTTCGGGTAATCCACTCAACAGGACCAACTCTGCGCTCTGCATATTCATCAAGTAGAATAATTGAAAATGCTGAGTTTACAGACCCCATACCGCTGAATACGGTCAATCTGCTTGCATCAACCCCATCAATTACCTTTACCTGCTCAACAAATTTTCTTGCAACCTGCTCTGTACGAGTAAGTGATGCACCGTCAGGAAGTGTAATACTTGCAATCAATACCCCCTGATCTTCATCCGGGATGAATCCGGTCGGGATAAACTTAAAAGCAGCCAATGTTAATGCCACAATGATAAAATAAGCAGTAATTACAAGTTTTTTATCATATACAAACTTTTCAACAAATTCCATATAAAAGTCTTCAAGCTTATCAAATGCCTGATTGAATTTATCAACAATATTTTTTGTTCTTTTTACAATTCGGTCTTTAATTCTTTCAAAATGAGAAGCCAAAGCATGTTTCGGATCAAAAGGCTTAATATCAGAAGTACTGTGACCTAGAAGGTGCGAACACATTGCAGGGGACAATGACAATGCACAAATTGCAGAAATTGCAATTGATACAGCGATACAAACTGCAAACTGTTTATACATAACCCCGGTCATTCCGCCCATAAAGATAATCGGAACAAATACCGCCATTAATACCATCGCCATTGCAACAAGTGATGCCCCGACTTCCTGCATTGTAAGCTGTGTTGCAATAATTGCGGATTTACCTTCTTCCATGTGACGTTTTACGTTTTCAATTACAACAATCGCATCATCAACTACAACCCCGACCGCAAGAACCAATGCGAACAAGGACAGCAAATTAATGGACATATTAAGTGCCTTCAGCGCGGCAAACGTACCGATTAATGATACAGGAATAGTCGCACAAGGAACCAGCGTTGCCATACCATCACCTAAAAACAGGAAGATAATTAACACAACAATTACACCGGTAAGTAAAATAGTAAATTCAACTTCCCTCATTGATTCATGGATATAATCCGCGTCATCCTTAATCGTGATAATTTTAATTCCGTTTGTCATCCTGGCATTAAGTTCATCAACCTTTGCATGAACAGCTTTAGACAAATTGATAATATTTGCATCAGGTTGTTGAGAAATTACGATAACTGCAGAAGGTTTACCATCTACCAAACCTAAATTGGAATAAGATTGTGCACCTAATTCAACCCTTGCAATATCTTTCATTTTTACATTAGAGCCATCCATATTTGAACGGATAATTATATCTTCAAACTCTTTTACATCTACAAGTCTGCCCTTCGTTTTCAAAGTAAGTTGAAGCGCGTTATTGTCATCTGTCGGCAATGCCCCCAACGCACCCGCAGTAACCTGGGTATTTTGTGCGGCAATCGCAGCCCTGACTTCACTTGATGAAACATTTAGCCCTGCCATTTTTTGAGGATCAAGCCAAATTCTCATAGAATAGTCACCGGCACCATACACATTAACATCTGCAACACCGTCGACACGTTTTATTTCGTCTTTGATATATATAGAACCGTAATTGGTTAAGTCTAACTGGTTCCAATTTCCAGCCTCTGGGTATAATGTTAATATTAAAGCACCCGAACCTGAAGTCCTGCTGACAGAAGTTATACCTGTTCTTTGAACATCCTCAGGCAACTGAGATTGAACCTGCTGAATTCTGTTGTTGACATTCATCAGGTTAATATTTTTATCTGACCCGACTTTAAAATACATTGTTAAAGTATAACTTCCGTCATAAGAAGTTGAGGTCATATATGTAAGATTTTCGACACCGTTTAATTTGTTTTCCAATACAGTAGCAACAGAAGACTCAATAACTTCTGCTGATGCACCTAAATATGTAGCAGAAACCTGTATTTGAGGCGGAGTAACATCAGGATAACTTTCCTGTTTCAAACCCAAATACGAAATCATACCGATAATTACGATACATACAGATATTACAAGCGCGAACCTCGGTTTCTGTATGAAAAAAAACAGTTTATCTTTATCGAAAATCTTTTTCATTATTTTTTACCTTCTTTTTGGGTTTTCATATATTCTTCGTTAGTCATAATTTTCAAAGCTTGTCCATCTTGCGCAATATTTTGGATACCTGCTACAACAATCGTATCGGAATAATCCAAGCCGTCGGTTACAATCCAATTTGTTTCAATCGCATCAGAAACTTTGATATCACGTCTTACAGCTTTATCATCCTTAACCGTCCAAACGTAGTATCCGCTCATCGCATCACCCTTTGTACAAGATTGAGGAACTGTCATAAATGCAACTTTTTTCGGAGCAACAAGACTAACCTTCATATAATCACCCGGAACAAGCCATCCGTTCTTGTTTTCAAAAGTTGCACGCATAGGAACAGATCCTGAATTTTGGTCAATCTGATTGTCTACAAAGTCAATTTTACCGACATTAGGATTCCATTTTCCGTCACTGTGCTGAACTCTTACTTCTACATCTTTGAAATTATCACTTGCTTTCAGCAATTTTAAAAAGTCATTACTTCTAAGATTGAATGAAACATACACAGGATCAGTACTTGAAATATTAACCAAAGGTCCGGAAGTTGCATTCACATAATTACCCTCAGTAATTTTAATCTTACCGATTCTACCGTCAATCGGAGATTTTATAGAGGTGTATCCTAAATTAACCAAAGCCAATTGATATTTTTGTTTTGCCGCATCTAGCAAAGCTTTGTTAGAATTTCTTGATGCCAAGCTTGAATCCACATCCGAATGACTAATCAAATCTTCTTTGATTAGCGCATTAGCTCTATCAAGTTCTTGTTGAGCATTTTTCAAAAGCGCACTGTACTGACTTACTGCAGCCTTTGAATTATTAACTTCGATTTGGAACTCTCTCGGATCAATTTGGAATAACAACTGACCTTTATGAACAACATCACCTTCGTTGAAATATTTTTTCAACAACCAGCCTGAAACCCTGGCAATTACGTCAACTGAATACTTAGCCTCAACTCGTCCGGTTGACTCTGCTTCAATATTCGTCGTTTCTTTCAGCGGATTATCAACAACAACTTCTTTCGGCTTTTTCATCGCCTGAGCCATCATAAAGCCGCCGACAATGCCGGAAATTTGGTTCCAAATAATCGGTACAATAATTATTAACAGTGTGGCAATCGCCATTTGTTTTCTTGTCATTTTTATTTTCATACTTTTCTCCATTATTTTAGGGTAGAATTTTCTACCCTAATAATACCCAAATATCGGCGTCATGTCAATGAATACTTGCAAAAATCCTTCATCGGTAGTACAATTTCAAAACAAGTTCCGGAAAGGACAACGGGTTAATGAATGAAGAAAAATTGAACGGTTTTGAAGACGATTTATTTTATCAAATCGATTACACCGCAAACTTTAACAAATCTTTCAGGCGGGAATTTGCCGCAAAATACATCAACAGCGACATTTCATCCGACGAGTGCACCATACTGTTTCACCTGAAATACTGCCCTGATATATCGCAGTCTGAACTGGCAAGAGGATTATTCAAAGGCAAAGCCCACGTAGGAAAAATCCTTAATGATATGGAAAACAAAGGTTTGATAAAAAGGGTTGCAGATACAAGAGATAATACCATTATCAAAAAGAATCAGATTACAGAAAAAGGACTCCAAACCCTGAAAAAAGGAGAAGAAGTCATTGAACTGATAATTAAGAAAATGGATAGTGAATTTTCAGCTGAGGAAATTAAAACCTTTCTAAAGTTTTTGAAAAGATACCGCAGCACTCTAAATTCAATAGTTGACGTCAGATTGAAATAAAAACCTTCCCAAAAAGGAAGGTTTTTATCGGTTATTTTTGAATTTCTTTAATTACTTTCCGTTCAGGAACCTTTTGATCATCTGATTTTTTCACATCAACAAAAAATCCTTTAATGAAATCCTTGATATTGAAAGCATCTTCGTTGGTTTCATCTTTTTCAACCTTTACCGGCTTTTCTTCTTTGACTTTTTTTGGCTTTCTGACTCTAACCTTTTTATCTTTTTTGAGCTTTTCAACCTTATCCGACTTATCTGAAACTTCAACTTCGGTAACTGATTCTTCAACTTTTTCTTGAGTATCAACAACAGGAACTACCTCAGTTACTTCCTCCACAGAATCAGAATTACAACGCCTGAACAGACCTATCTTTCTGAATTTAAAAATTTTCTTTTTTGGTTTTTCAGGGTTGATATACGTAACCGCAGGCGACAAATCAGGTTCTGAAACCGGTTCAACCACTTCTACAGTTTCGGCTATCTCAACTTCTTTTTCTGTTTTTTCCTTTCGAATTTTAGATTTTTGTTTACGTTCTTTTTTAACCTTGGATTTTTTGGATTTAACCTCTGATTCTACAGCATCTTCAGCCGCTTCCGCAGATTCCTCTGCTGATTCTAAACCTTGACTAAGAGGCTCTGTGATTTCCTGCTCTTTTAAATGTTCTGAAACTTCCTGAAGCTTATTATCAACAGGCTCGGTATCAGTAACAATTACAGGCTCTGAATCTACAGCAATTTCGGAGGATGCGGCGACGGATTCTTCCGCTTCATTTTTAAATCCTGCAAAATCTTTTATCGGAGGAATAATTGACGGTACCATAATTCGTTGAAGCATAGGATTTGAAGAATTAGTTTCGACCTCTCCCAATTTTTCCTGCTGCAAAATCTCCTCCGAATTATTATCGGAAGCTTCAACAGTTCTTATTTCAATCTTATCTTCAACCTGCTCTTTACTATCAGAAACCACGGATGAATCGTCAAATTTTTCACCTTCGGCAGCCTCAGTATTGCTTTCAGAAGCTTGAGCCGTTACCGCACTAGCAGCCGAGTCCTCTTTCGGCACAGTGATATTAAACGGAGCCTGCGGAACAACATTTTCTGCCTTAAATATAAAACTGTCAGTTTCAAATTCAATAACTTCATCCGTATCTTTTATTTCAGGAGAAGCCTTACCAATATTAAACTCTGACATATCTACGACCGCATGTTTTTCCAAAATTTTCGAATCCGTATTTTGGACGGAAGCATCCTCCTTCGGATATTTAATCGTGTACTCGTCCACTTTATCACTAATAACATTTTCTGATTCCGGGATAGATTCAGCAGCCCTCAAAATCGGAACTTCGTCTTCTTGTTTTTCTGAAATACCGACGGGAATATCTTTTGAAACCTCAGAAGCCTCTGCACTTTGAACCTCAGGTTTTACCGATGGAACCACCATTGATTCAAAATTATTTGCGGCAAGCATTTTGGCAATAGAACTTTCACCATCACCCAGCAGCAAATCATTGGAATCATCCGCATTATCAGCAATCTCAGGAACATCCTCCGATCCTTGAGCAACCAATTCGTAAGAAGATTCAACACATGATACTTTCAAGTTTAAATCGGAAAAAGTTGTTCTTATATAATCGTATTGGGTTTCAATATCCTCAAACGGAATTTGAACTTTCGCAATATCGGAACCCTTATCCGCAAAATTATCCAAATCTTTGATTATCGGGTTTTTGAACGCTTCACTCAAATCCGCAGCAGCTCCAAATCCGCCGGATTTGGAAATCATAGCTTTCAAATAATGCAGATATGAAATCAAAGTCTGCTCTTTGGCTGAAATTACACGAACATCCGAATTATATATATCAGCCATTCCGTTTTGGATTTTTTCGATATCGGCAATTGAATCAGAAATCAAACCGGACTTGTAATTTGCCAAAGCTCTTAAATATAACACGGAATTATAATTCGACACATGCCTGTACAAAAGCCTGGTTGTTTCCTCAATAACAGCCTTATAATCCCCTGACATATACTGCGCAACAGACTTATAATACCTGCTATTATAATCATCTGATTTGAGTTTTATTGCGGAATTAAAACTTTCTATAGCTGAATCATAATCATTCACCTGCAAATTGTTTAACCCGATATAATAATGATACAAGTAACAATTTGGATTTAACTCCAAAGCTTTTTTAAAATAATCACTCGACTTTTGAGAATCTTCTTTTGTAAATGTTTTTTCCGAATCAACATAATAAATTTGACCTAGACTTGCATAAGATTCAAAATCATCAGGATTTAGTTTTAAGGAAGTCTTGAAAGCCTCCGCAGCAACATCGTCCTGCTCTAATCCGATATGCGCTACACCCGATAAATAGTAGCCCAGATAGTATTTCGGATAATTTGATATAATATATTGGGTATTATATGCGGCTTCATGAAAATCACCTTTTTCAATATCGGAAATAGCATCATTTATGTATTTATCCACACCTTCTTGATTAATCTTTTTTCCGTATTTTTGAGGACAATTGATTTTCGCAATATCTTTTTTGTCAGGTTTTGGCAGATAAATATGAGAATTATAACGTCCTGCTTCCTGATATGAACCCTCGTAAGCAGGGTTATTTTGTGCTTTTTGAGCATACATCAAAAGCCCGTACAAATTACCCAGCTCGGCATTTTGATACTGTTCCTGCTTATCAGCACCCAAAACAACCGCGCTAATAACTTTCGCACCTGTAGAAAACTTGTCATCACCTGCTTTTATCCTTATCGCAGTCTCAAGATCTTCCTGCGCGGATTTATATTGGCGAAGCTCGTAATAACATTCACCACGCAGTTTGTACGCTTCATATCGTTTTGGCTTGGAATTTATATACGTAGTCAAAAACGTTATTGCAGACTGAAAATCTTTTTTATCCATAGCCGCTTGAGCCTCTTCAAAAAGCTGCTTATTACCCTTCACGACTTTCGCTTCTTCCACTGTAGAAACTTCTTGTTCAGCTTGAGTATCATCAACACTCTCCTGCGCTGATACAATATTTGCAGAAAATACGGCAGAACCAAGCATTATTGCCGCAACCAACATACATAATTTCTTCTTACTTCTCATAATATTCCTTTAACTACTCTGACAAACCTCGCCCAACCCTCTTAAAAAAGGTATATTCAAAATCATTATACACTAGAAATTAAAATTATTAAAGAGATTTACAAAACTGGTTTTATTTATAATATAATGAAAATATGAAAAGGTGCAGCTGGGTAGACGAAAACTCCGAAATTTACAAGAAATACCACGATGAAGAATGGGGCGTTCCAAAATACGATGATTATGAACTCTTTGAACTGCTTATACTGGAATCATTCCAAGCAGGATTGTCATGGATAACAGTTCTTAAAAAACGTGAAGCTTTCAGAAAAGCTTACGACAATTTTGATATAGAAAAAGTTGTAAAATACGACAGTAAAAAAATCGAAGAACTGGTCACCAACAAAGACATCATACGAAGCAGAAACAAAATTGAATCATCCATAAACAATGCAAAAATATTTAAGCAAATCCAAAAAGAATACGGAAGTTTCTCAAAATATATTTGGGGATTTTCCGAAAACAAAGTAATAAAAAACACTACAGGCGAACAGATAATCAGTTCGCCGCTGTCGGATAAAATCTCCAAAGACCTCAAAAAGCGCGGAATGAAATACGTCGGAACCGTTATAATTTACTCATACCTGCAGGCAATAGGCGTTGTGGATGACCACGAAAAAGATTGTTTCAAATATTAATATTGTAAACTTTCAAAAATATAGTAGCAAAAAATTTTTTGTTTTGATTTAAAATAAACAACGGGCGTAATTTTTACACCCAAAACTCGATATGAAGCAGGGAAAGTAAGACATGTCACTAAAAAGTACACTAACATATATAGGCAAAAATGTGAAACCGTATTGGCCAACAGTAGCAGTTGCCTCAGCGGAACTTATATTCAGACCGCTTTTTACAATGATGGACAAAAAGAGTCCTGAAGAAACGAAAAAATATACCGCACTGAGAGAAGGGATTACCGAGCTGATTGCAGCTCCGACATATTTAGCATTACCGATTTTAGCAGCAAAAGGAAGCGATCTGTTAAAAATCAAGGATGCTAATCTTGCAAAAATGGCAAAACACAATCTGCAAACTGTCGGAACCTGGACGGCGGCACTTGTTGTTATTCCGGGACTTTGCTCAGCTATGGTTAAACCGTTTATGGATAAAATCTACAAAAACGGAAAACCCGGAGAAGAATCATCTGCAAAACTTGATGTAACATCAAAATCCGAGCAGGTTGAACTTCCAAAAACGCAAGTTACACAAACCGGCAATATAGCATATTCCCCGGTACAAAAAATTAGCCTTTCAGCTTTTAGAAACGGCTCAATGAAGGTAGGAGGATAATATGTTAAACGGAATTCAAAACATTGTAGCTAACCCGACATTCTTTAACGTAACCCAAGGAACTGCAGCTCAAATGGGTATTAAAACAAGTTTGAACGCAGTAGCTCGTCCGGGATTTATTTTACTTGATAAAAATATTGATTCACATACAAAAAAATTCTCAGCTTCTAAAGAATTTTTATACCAAGCAATAAGCTTAGCAATGTATTTGGGGGTAATTATTCCTGTATTCAAACACGGTGCGTACGCTTTGGCTAAAAACAAATTATTCAAAGACGAAGCAGTATTCAAGGCATTCCCAAAACCTGATGAGTTCAAAAAATTCTTTAAACTGGGTTCTGAACAGGAGAAAATAGCAAGACTACAAGAAATAAGCAAAGCAACCGGAGATACTTTTGTCTATAAAAAAGAACTCGGAACCAATGAACAATTCCCAGTGCCAAAAGGAACAAAGGTTATAACAGAATCTGGCGAACACCTTGCAAACGGAGTCATTGAATCAAGTTCTCTAATCGGTACAATCTTAGGATTGGCAGTAATCGCTCCGCTTACCGCTACAAAAATGATTCACCCGATATTAAAATCTGTAGGTTTGGTAAAAGACGAGCCAAAACAAAACGCTTAATGGAATATAGGAAAAGGAAAACAAACTTAATAAAAAACTACCGCAATATGTAAGCTGTAGTTTTTTTATTGTATAATTTTCTCATAGAAAACAGATAAGATTAGAGGAAAAAAGATTATGCTAACCGGAAACGAAATAAGAAAATTATATTTAGATTACTTTCAAACAAAACGCCAGCACACATTGGTGGAAAGCTCAAGTTTGGTACCTGATAACCCGACGGTATTACTAACTACCGCCGGAATGTTACAGTTTTTACCAATATTTTTGGACATTCAGGAATGTCCGTATGAACCGGCACGTGCAACATCTTGCCAAAAATGCGCAAGAGCCGGCGGTAAAGATTCTGATATTGAAAACGTTGGACGTACACCGCGCCATCATACATTCTTTGAAATGCTAGGAAACTTCTCTTTTGGAGATTACTACAAAAAAGATATCATTCCTTGGGCTTGGGAATTCGTTACAGAAGTATTGAAACTGGACAAAGACAGACTTTGGATAACAATTTTTGAAACAGATGACGAAGCATTTGATATTTGGAGAAGCGTTGGTGTTCCGGCTGAAAGAATTAAACGCAAAGGTAAAAAAGATAATTTTTGGGGGCCTCCTGGGGCATCAGGTTCTTGCGGTCCTTGTTCCGAAATCCACTATGACTTAGGTGAAGAATACAAGTGTGACCATCCTGATTGCGGAATTGATACTTGCGAATGTGATCGCTGGGTTGAAATTTGGAACCTTGTATTTACCGAACTTTATCAAGATGAAGAAGGAAACCAATCACCTTTGGGCAAGAAAAATGTTGACACAGGTATGGGTTTAGAACGTATTACAATGGTTTGCCAGGGTGTAGCCTCTACTTTTGAAACAGACTTATTGAAACCGATTATGGATGAAGTTTGCAAGATGAGCGGGGTTGCATACTCAAAAACCCCTCACCCTACCCCTCTCCCACAAGGGGCGAGGGAAGGTAGTGAAAAAACTGATATTTCACTGAGAATTATTACAGACCACGCCAGATGCGTTTCCTTCCTGATTTCGGACGGAGTAATTCCGGGCAACGAAGGAAGAAGCTATGTTTTACGTATGATTCTTCGCCGCGCATTACGCCACGGAAAAATCCTCGGTATGGAACTTCCGTTCCTTTACAAATTGGTTGATGTGATTGTTAAATACTACGGAGAAGCATATCCTGAACTTGTACAAAACAAGCAAAAAATCATTGACACTATCAAAAAAGAAGAAGAAAGATTCGGCAAAACGCTTGACCGCGGTTACAAAATGCTTGACGAGTTCATTGATAATAAAAAAGACATTGACGGCGAAAGCGCGTTTAAACTCTATGATACTTTCGGATTCCCGTTTGAATTGACAAAAGAAATTGCCGAAGAAAACGGATTAAAAATAGATGAAGAAGGCTTCAAAAATGCAATGAAAGAACAAAAAGAACGTGCAAAAGCCGCTACAGCAAAAATCAGTGTTACCGGAGATATCAAGTACGCAAAAATAGAAAAAGAAGTCGGTTCTACAAACTTTATCGGATACAGCGAAAATGAGTGTTCAGACGCTAAAATCCTAGCCCAAATAGAAGGGGAAGGATTTGTGGATATCGTACTTGACAAAACTCCGTTCTACGCAGAATGCGGCGGGCAAGTCGGCGACAGCGGATTTATTGAAAGCAAAAACATAAAAGCCGAAGTTCTTACAACCTTTAAAGTTAACGATCTATACGTACATCGCTGCGAAATCCTGAACGGAGAAGTTATTATCGGCGATACAGTAAAAGCTGCAATTGATGTTGACAGAAGAGAACAAATCAGAGTTCACCACACCTCAGCTCACCTTTTGCAAGCTGCTTTGATTAAGGTTCTCGGTAATGAAGTAAAACAAGCAGGTTCTCAAGTTGAAGAAAACCGTATGAGATTTGACTTTACATTCTCCCGTGCAATGACTCCTGTTGAAATAACAAAAACCGAAACCATTATGAATAAATGGATTGGCTCAGGATTCAGTGTTAATACAAAAGTAATGGGAATTAAAGAAGCCGAACTTACCGGAGCAACCGCATTATTCGGAGAAAAATACGGAGATGAAGTCCGCGTTGTTTCAATTGAAAATGGTGATAATTGTATTTCAAAAGAATTCTGTGCAGGAACACACGCAAGAGAATTAAAAGACTTAAGACTTGTAAAAATCTTATCAGAAAGCGCGATTGCAGCCGGCACAAGACGTATTGAACTTGTTGTTGCTGATGCGGCACTGGACTATCTGAACGCAAAATCAGCAGAACTTGATAAATTATCATCAAAATTCAAAGCTCACTTTGATGAAGTCGTTGAGCGCGTTGAAAAAATAACAGAAGAAAATAAAGATTACCAAAAACAAATCGAAAAACTTGAAGAAGAAAATGCAAGAAACAAATTTGCATCTTTCATCGACAGGGCAGAAGATATTGATGGCGGAAAATTGTTTATTTCAAAAGTTTCAGCGAAACCGGTCGGAATCAAAATCGGCTTGGAATACCTATCGCAGAAACTGGGCGAAAGTATCGTAATTCTTGCCGGTGAAACTTCTGTAGCGGTTAAAGTTTCAGACAGTTTCGTAAAACGCGGAATCAATGCAGGTAAAATCGTTGGAGAAATCGCAAGAGCAACCGGCGCAAACGGCGGCGGAAGACCGAACTTTGCACAAGGCGGAGTAAAAGATCCGTCAAAACTTGATGAAATTCTAACAAAAATTGAACAAGATATAAAAAATAATTAACAAACTAGAAATGGAGATAAATTATGGCACCAAAAGTGAATGTTCTATACCCGTTTGATAAAGGGTTCTTCGGCGGAACTTTGATGAAAGCGTCAAGTTCATCAAATATCCGTCCTGGTAAAGCCGCAATGCTAGACAGCGTAAGCGATTTTACAAAGCATTTTGAAGATTTAATAACAAAACAGTTTCAACTTGAAAAAGCACCTAAAGCAGACAAGTTTGAAAGATGCGTCAATAGAGGCACCTGTTTCGCGGATATTTATCCGGGAGCCATTTCATAATTAAGTATAACTAGGAGAGAAAAATGACTATTTTAAAAATCGAAAAACTTGAACACAACAAAGTTTTACCTGAATACAAAACTGAAGGCGCAGCAGGTATGGATTTGTGTGCAGCAATTGAAGAACCAATTAAATTAAAACCGTTAGAAAGAACTTTAATCCCTACAGGATTAAAAATTGAATTAGAGCACGGCTATGAAGCTCAAATCCGTCCACGCTCAGGAATGTCAATCAAACACGGAATTACGCTCATCAACTGCGTAGGAACAATTGACGAAGACTACAGAGGCGAAGTTTGCGTTGCAGTTGTCAATATTTCAAACGAAAGTTATACAATTCAACCTCAGGAAAGAATTGCGCAAATGGTTATCGCTCGTGTAGAACAAGCAAAGATAGAAGTTGTAACAGAATTGACTGAAACAACCCGCGGCGCAGGCGGTTTTGGCTCTACCGGCAAATAACTTATTACAAAATAAACCGAAACAAAGAGGATAATAAATTATGGAAAACAATTTGGAGACCCAAAAAGGTAAAAACTGGGTTGCAGCAATGGCTCTTTGCTGGCTGTTCGGAAGTTTTGGCGCGCACAGATTTTATACAGGCAAATCAAATTCAGCTTGGATTATGCTTGTATTCTCTGCAACAGGATTACTGGCTCCAATCAGCGCAACATGGGCACTTATCGACGGAATAGTACTTGCACTTGGTCAATTCCAGCACGAAGACGGCAGCAACTTATACGAAAGAATACCGGGATTCGGATATTTTTATATCGCAAGCGTGATATATTTTACTATAGTCGGAATAATATGTGCAATAGGATTCATTTCACTCATTGCCGCATCAGTACAGGACCCGGCATTACTAAATATTCATTAATTCATTTTAATAATAATATTGCAAAAAATTCTGTCATTCTGAAATTTATTCAGAATCTTAGAATTTTTTGCTATCTGAATAATATTTTTAACTTATCAATAAAAGAATATCCTCTGCAAGGACGTATTGAATCCAAACTGATTCTTCTCTCGTCAATAATATATTCCCTCAATTTTCGAGTTTTAGGGTATAAACTCTTCATCCTATCCTGCAAAATTCCATTCAAATATTTAATCATCGGAGAATTTTCGAGATTTCTGCGTCTTGGAGTTATAGAATTATGAAAAATATTTTCCGGCTTGCAATATTTATTACGAGCAAGAAGCCCTGTTGTCGGATGATATATGCAGTCTTCCAACTGGGTTGCATGGGCGTCTATCATTTCTTTTGTAGTACCCAGGTTGGTTAATCTCATTGCATTTTTTGCATTTTCCTTGACCTGCACTATTCTTGGTGGAATTTTCAGCATTATAATCTTGCTCCTTTATTGTCTATTGTATACTAAATACAAAAAGATTTAAATTTGCTACCACAAACAATAAAAAAAGAACCTTTGAAGGTTCCAAAAATTGTAGGTTAGTTATATAGTAGGGGAAAAGGAGGAAAATTAGATTCGTTTTATTTACATATATATTATCGGCATATTTTTTGAAAACTTTAGAAAAAAGGTTTATTTTATTAAGTTTTATAACAAATATATACTTTTTAAATACAAATTAAGCAATTTTTAAATATTAAAACACTTTATATATACATAAGGGAAAAATATCAACGGGGTTTGGATATGAGAAACGAATATGAAATGATTACAGTAGCAGATTATGTTAAATCTTTAGACAACGTTAAAGGTTTAACTGTTGAAGAAAAACAAATCGAAGCTGAAATCGAAAAATATTTGTTAAGCGTAAAAAGATCTGAAACAAACTCTAAAATCGTTGAAGCTTTACTTGCATAATATTACATTTCATATATATAGGGCGGAGCCTACCAAGGCTCCGCCCTTCCGGATTAATTCGCGGATTCAAACTTCAATTTATCATCATCAAGGTCAATATTTATAACATCACCTTTTTTGAAGTTTTGAGCTAAAATCAACTTAGAGAGAGGATTTTCGACCATTTGGCGAACAACTCGTTTTAAAGGTCTTGCGCCATATACAGGGTTAAACCCTTGTGTCGCAAGAAATTCTT
Organism: Muribaculaceae bacterium; assembly: GCA_023665935.1. Lineage (GTDB taxonomy): Bacteria > Cyanobacteriota > Vampirovibrionia > Gastranaerophilales > Gastranaerophilaceae > Zag111. The sequence continues at coordinate 16,816 of JAMPCZ010000018.1, forward strand.
TAGCTTCATCTGTTATATCAAAATCTAACTCTTGATCTTTTAACAAACGCCTCAAGTGGTTCATCTGAATATCGACGATTTTACCAAGCTGCTGCAGCGATAGAGCTTTGAAGAAAATGGTTTCATCTATTCGGTTTAAGAATTCGGGTTTAAAACGAGTTTTAAGAACGGACATTACCTCTTCTTTTGTATCACTGAATTGTTCTGGCGATAGCATTGAATTGATTGTATTTTCAAGGATAATCTCCGAACCGATATTACTTGTCATAATTATCAGAGTATTTTTGAAATCAATCGTTCTGCCTTTAGAATCAGTCAAACGTCCGTCATCAAAAATTTGAAGCATAATATTAAAAACATCGGGATGAGCCTTTTCAATTTCATCAAATAGCACGACTGAATAAGGTTTTCGTCTGACAGCTTCAGTCAATTGGCCACCCTCTTCATAACCGACGTATCCCGGAGGCGCACCAACAAGCCTTGCAACATTATGTTTCTCCATATACTCAGACATATCAATACGAATCAAAGCATCTTCATCATTAAACATAAATTCGGCTAAAGCCTTTGCTAATTCGGTTTTACCAACACCGGTCGGACCGAGGAATAAAAATGTCCCAATCGGACGTTTCGGATCTTTAAGCCCTGAACGAGCACGTCGAATTGCATCAGAAACAATATCTACAGCCTCATCTTGCCCGATTACGCGTCGATGTAATAAATCTTCCATTGTCAAAAGTTTTTGTTTTTCTGATTCAACAAGTTTTGTAACCGGAATACCTGTCCATTTTGAAACAACATCCGCAATATCGGAACCGTCTATTTCTTCTTTCAACAGTTTATTATCAACCTGCTCTTTATTTTGACAAGCTTTTAATTGTTTTTCAAGCTCAAGCAGCCTGCCGTATTTAAGCTCGGCAGCAGTCTGTAAATCAGTATTGCGTTCAGCTTCTTCAATCTTATTTTTGACATTATTTATTTCATCTTTAATATCCGCTTCTGAAGTTATAGATGCTTTTTCACGTTCCCACTGCGTTTTTAAGACATTTATTTTATCCTCCAAAACTGCAACCTGACGTGTAATATCTTCAACTTTACCACGAGCTTCTTCGTTTTCTTCTTTTTTCAAGGCTTCGCGCTCAATCTCTAATTGGATTTTTTGACGCAGCATTGAATCAATTTCCTCAGGCATAGAATCAATTTGAATCCGTAATGAACTTGCAGCTTCATCGATTAAATCAATCGCTTTGTCAGGCAAAAATCTGTCCGTGATATACCTGTCAGAAAGCTTTGCTGCCTCTATAATTGCGCTGTCCAAAATTCTTACACCATGGTGCACTTCGTATTTTTCTTTTAAACCGCGCAAAATACTTATAGTGTCTTCGACAGAAGGCTCTGCTACCAAAACAGGCTGAAAACGGCGTTCTAAGGCAGCATCTTTTTCAATATATTTTCTATACTCATTAATTGTTGTTGCGCCAATTGTCCTCAAAACTCCGCGAGCAAGCATTGGTTTTAAAAGATTCCCTGCATCCATTGAACCCTCTGTTGAGCCGGCTCCAACAACAGTATGCAATTCGTCAATGAACATTACTATTTCGCCGTTGGAATCTTCAACATCTTTTAATACAGCTTTTAAACGTTCTTCAAATTCGCCTCTAAATTTGGCACCAGCAACTAATGCCCCCAAATCAAGCGAAATAAGTTTTACATCTTTCAGACTCTCAGGAACATCTCCTCTAACAATACGCTGCGCAAGCCCTTCAACGATTGCAGTTTTACCGACACCGGGCTCACCAATTAAAACAGGATTATTTTTAGTTCTTCTGTTTAACACTTGAATAATTCTTCGTACCTCTTCATCCCTGCCTATTACAGGGTCTAGCTTACCTTTACGCGCCAAATCTGTTAAATCGGTTGAATATTTTTCAAGTGCTTTCATATTTTCTTCTGCGTTTTTATTATCCACTTTTTTATTACCTCTTATTTTTTTCATCACATTTAATATTGAATTGGCATTAACACCAAACCCGTTCAAAATCGATTTTATTTCACTATTATCCAATTTTGACATCGCAAGCAGAATCGACTCAATTCCAACAAATTCATCTTTCAGAATCGAGCTTTCTTCAATTGCTAGTTCAAGCAAACGTCTTGTATCATTTGACATATAAAGATTTTGAGGATTTATCGGTTCTGAAACCTTCGGAAAGCCCTCAACTCTTGCTACAATCTTATTAATAAAGCTTTGATTTAACAGTTTTAGTTCTGTCAAATAATCTTTGACAATTCCATCATCCTTAATCATCGCGAGCATAATATGCTCGGGTTCCAGTTGAGAATTCTTGTGCGAACTCATCAACGCGCCGGCTGATGAAATTATTTCTTGTGAATAGTTCGTAAATTTGTCAAAATCTAACATAATATATCAACTCCATTCAATTAACTTATTATGAGATTCTTTGGCTGTTCGGCTCAAAATTACCCGTCGACTCTTACGCCTCAGAATGACATTTATCCTTCATATTTTTATTTTAACGTTATTTTGAACAAAGTCATGATAAATTAACTTTTATTTAACTATTCATTTTTTAAAACACGCAAATCTGCGTAATCATTTATAAATTCCTTACTCACACTACCGCCAAACACATCAGCATAAACATAATCACATTTATCCATATCTCCTAACAGATGGACATCGTTGAGTGTTTCAGGCTCTAAATCAAGAATCGGAATATCATTATGTGAATCACCTACGTAAACAGGTGCACCAGCATTTAAGATTTGTTTATTCAAATTTTGCCCGTATTGAGCTAAAGCTGCCCGAATTTGTTTTTGCATCGAGTGTGATAAATTACTGCCAAAAGAATTATTTATCTCAACATTATCAAAGACCAAAACAGGCTTGTCATCCTCATTCAACAAGTAATAACAAAGCGAATTACCAATAGTTTTACCACTCGCATCATCAACTATTTCTACCATATTAAATGCAGAATTCAATAAATATGACGGCATATATTCCCCATAAGCCTTGCCTATACCAATACAGCAGGTTGAGTAATTACCTTGGAACAAATCTTTTTGAGGGATTCTATCCCACATTTTTATCGTTAAATCAAGATTCTTGTTTGGCTCAAATGCCTGTACCTGCTTTAAATACTCCGTAATATGTTGCTGCATCTTCATCGTTACCTTTGCGTAACTTCGATAGGTTTCATCCGGACTATCCAAGTTCTTTTCTGCTCTTCTCCACACCGGAGCCATATCACTATCAAACCTTATCAAAAATTTCAAAAAAGCAGCCTTATTGGATGACACCTCAAAAGGAAGAATAAACATTTCTTTGTCTGTAACAAAAGATTTATACTTTTTATCAATAATCTTTTTCACAGCAGGTCTGCTACGCAATATCTCAATTGTATCATTTAAACTGTCAGCAATTTCATTTAATCCGCTGACATCATTTCCCCGGATATTTAATTTCACATTAGTTTCCGCCGGCGGGCTGAGCCAATTATCATAATTCATCCCATGTGATTCAAAAATCTTTTTAGTTTCATTATTAATTTTCCCATACGTATTATTATCAGAGTGAATTACTGTCTTAAAATCTTTTGAAGTATTGGCAAGTTTTACAACATCTTCAAAAGCTCCCCGCGTCTTAGCATTTGAAATCGCAAGCAAATAAGTGTATCCGATGTCCCACATATCAAGTTTATCTTGAGGGATTTTAGAAAAAGCTGACCGCTCATAATTACCAACCTGTTTTAAAATATCGCTGATAATATTTCTTTTTAATGCTGTAATATCGACTTTACCCTCTTCAACCATCCTTCTCAATTCGGTCGGAGTTTGATGGGTCGTTTTATAAACATTCAACAAATCAACTAACTCTAGCTTTTGGTTCTGTCTTAATTTTGAGCCGTCAGGATTTGTACAATTTATCGCATCTTTCAGCAGGTCAAAAGTTTTAGTTTTCTTCAACGAATGTATAATCTTCAAATACTCGATTAAATTCCCGATACCCTTGTCCTGAAGTATGGAGTTTAACTCTTTGTCACACAATTCCGACAACGATTCTATGGAATCTTCATAACGATTAAAAAAGTAGTCTAAATACTCAACACCATCTCTGGGACCGGCTCCTTCAAAAAAGTTTCTGTGATTTTTGAAACATAAATTATAAAGATGATTATAAGATTCTTCAGGCGTAATTGACTTATTATCCGAAGTTGAACGAGCACCAAAACTTACAATATCACGAGGTAACGGACTAAGATTAGCATAAATAGCCTTATTTGATGGCTTATTTTGCCACGGTGTAATTATAAAAGTCGAACCATATATTTTCATACGAAATATAAAATTCGTAAATAAAAATTTTTGCTAGTATATAAAAATTTTGCAAAGAAAAACGGGGCGGCGGGTAAAACCCGCCGCCCTGCTTTGCTAAAAATTATACTAAGGGGTATAAAAACCACCCATACCATCTGAGGTTACCTGACCATCTGGAGTGTAAAAACCGCCCATACCATCTGAACTTACGTGACCATCAGGGGTGTAGAATCCGCCCATTCCATCTGAACTTACATGACCGTCAGGGGTATAAAACCCTCCCATACCGTCAGAACTTACGTGTCCTTCAGGGGTGTAGAATCCGCCCATTCCATCAGAGCTCACATGCCCGTCAGGAGTATAAAACCCTCCCATGCCATCTGAACTTATATGATCCGCATAAGCTGTCATTGGAATTACAAGTGCTGAAAATAATACCAATATACTTAATAATCTTTTCATAAAACCGTTTACCATATAAATTTACTCCTTTTTACAAATTATAATACAAATAATTTCATTGAATTACATTATTTTCTTTTATGTAAAAAAACATCATACCCCAAAACATCCACAAGCTCTACTAATTCAGAAACTCGGAAAGTTTTAGTGCGGAGTTTATTACTAAGATTTCTGTTACTGTCATTTTTATTATACTTTTGATTAATCTTCTGCTTGACAGATATCATAGTCAATCCCTCAAGAGCAGCAAAATATTTTAATTGAGAAGCTAAATTTTCAGTTTCCAATCTTATATCATTATCCATTTATTGATAATACTATTTTTAATGAATAAAACAAAGCTATGTTGACTTTATTCATTATATAAAGTATTGATATATTTATTACTGTATAATTATATTAAAGGGTAAAATGAGAAGAATAGCATTCACTTTAGCAGAAGTCCTGATAACTTTAGGAATAATTGGTATTGTCGCAGCGATGACAATTCCTGTACTGAGTACCAAAACCCTAAAAAGAAAAATCGAAACACAACTAAAAGCAAACTATTCTAGAATCCACACAACATTACGATTTATGGAATACGATGATGGAGGGTTTTATACGCTAAAAGATCACGATACAAGTGCAACGTATGAGTGGTTTAAAAATTTTGTCCTGACACACCTGAAAGTTTCGCATGCCTGCTACAACAGCGCAGGATGCTGGCACAAATCAAACATTGTAAAAGATTTGAACGGACAAAAATTTGTCTATGACCTGCCAACAGGTCCGGGATTACAAGTTGTAACTGCAGTTATCCCGGATGGAAGTTATTTTAGCTTTGACGTATGGGATAATCCTACATTTCTCAGAAACAAATTTGGTATAACTAGTAATTCTAATACAGTATTGCTAATTTATATTGACGTCAACGGGAAAGATAAACCTAACATCATAGGAAAAGATATTTATATTATGGGCTGGACAGAAAAAGTTTAGTACCAGCTGGAGATAACAAAACAAACGAAGAAGTCCGAAACAATTGCCTAAACGGCAATGGTTACTGGTGTTTGAAACACGTAATCAACTCAGGCTGGACAATAGATGATAAAACCTGGAAACGCTAAATTTTACCATCTACACTCCTTGTTTTCTTTTTACATCATTTAATGCTATAATTTGTCTATGAAAGATTGGCGAAAAATTTTTGGTTACATATGTCTTATAGGAATTGCAATAAGTATGCTCTATCCGTTCATTGCAATGATTAATCTTTCTCTTGTTCCCAATAACGAGATATTTAATCAAAATGGCAAGTTGTTCTTTACACCGATTACTCTTGAAAATTACTCCAATGTTTTTCAAAAGATTCCTATGTGGAAATATTTTGCAAACAGCCTGTTCGTAGCGACGCTGACAACACTGGGTCAAGTAATAATTTCAGCACTCGCCGGGTACGCATTCGCCAGACTTAAATTCAAATGGCGTGACGGATTATTTTTAATTGTACTGATAACAATGCTTGTTCCGCCGCAGGTCAATATTATTCCTTTATTTTTCCTGATGCGGCAGCTTCACTGGATAAACACTTATCAAGCACTCATTCTACCCGGACTTTTCGGGGGATTCGGGATATTTATGATGCGCCAATACTTCCTTGCTCTGCCGAAAGACCTGGAAGAGAGTGCAAAAATAGACGGCTGTAATATTTTTTCAACATTTTTCAAAATCGCTCTGCCGCTCGCGCTTCCCGTAATTGCAACCCTTGGGATTTTTACATTTGTCACAACCTGGAACAGTTTTATGTGGCCGCTGATTATCACCAACTCAGAATCAATGAGAACTCTGCCCGTCGGGCTTGCTATATTTAAAGGAAGCTTCCGCGAAATAACTCTTTGGGGCGACCTGCTTGCCTGCTCTGTTATCTGCACCCTGCCGGTAATCCTCGTATTCCTGCTCGGCAGAAAGTATTTTATTAACGATATTATGCAGGGCGGAGTGAAAGAGTAGGTCCTCACCGGACGGGTATTATACTAATAACTAGATACTCCTTACCTCTGCTTATTCATGCCGGCAAGAATATAATCCCTTGCCTGTAAAGCTTCCTGTTTAGTCAACGGAGAAACACCTTTCAGCGGATACTCTATCCCCAGGTTTTCATACTTTGGCACCGCCATATCATGATATGGCAATACATCAAGTGCTTTAATATTTTTTAAACCTTTTAAAAACCTTCCGAGTTCTCTTAAATAGCCTTCATTAAAAGTTATCCCGGGAACAACAACGTGTCGAACCCACATCGGTTTTTCGGTATCAGACAGATACCTTGCAAAAGCCAAAATATTTTCATTAGGAAGCCCGGTAAGTTTCTTATGCTCCTCGCTATCAACATGCTTAATATCCAAGAGTACCAAATCCGTATATTTCAAGAGTTCATCAAACTTTTCAGGATTTTCCGGTTTAAACATCACCCCTGAAGTATCCAGCGCAGTATGAATTCCTCGCTCCTTCGCAGATTTAAACAAAGATATAACAAACTCTGATTGAAGCATAGGTTCGCCGCCGGTAACCGTAATTCCTCCTTTGCAAAACTCTTTCACTCCGTCATATTTTGCCAAGATTTCAGCAACTGTCATTTGCCGATTTAGATTTGCCCCCCAGGTATCAGGATTATGACAGTATTGGCACCTAAGAGGACAACCCTGCACAAAAACAACAAAACGAATCCCCGGACCATCTACAGTCCCGCACGTTTCAATCGAATGTATATTACCACATATTTCTTCTGTCATATTAAAATTCTACCATAAAAACCTGACATATTTCTTCATAATTTATCCAAATTTACGACATTAGAGTTATGCTATACATGTCGTTTGTTATTAGATTAGGAGGTCATATGAAAATTAACAGCATTTCTGCTCAAAATTACAACAAAACAAACTTTAACGGACTTTGGGGAAAAGCTCATTACAGCCATACCGAAAGCCTATACGGCGGGGAATTTGATTGCGACTATTTTGAAAAAACTTACTTTCCTTGCAAAGATGAATCACCCGAACAAATAAAAG
>JAMPCZ010000019.1 GCA_023665935.1 Muribaculaceae bacterium
TGACCAGGCAAGATTGGCTTGCGAAGAGGCCGAGAAAATCATTTTTCTTGTCGATGGCAAGGATGGAGTTAATCCTGTAGATTATGACATTGCAAATATTTTAAGGCAATCGGGTAAGCCTGTGTTTCTGGCGGTTAACAAATGTGACAACCCCGAATCCCTGATGATGACAAATGATTTTTATTCACTTGCATTGGGTGATCCTGTCGGAATTTCGGCTTTGCACGGCTCCGGCGGTGTTGGTGATTTGTTAGAGCTTGTAACCGATGATTTCGAGGTTTTTGAGGATGAAGAAGAAGATAAACGTATTAAAATTGCGATTGTCGGACGTCCGAATGCCGGTAAATCTTCTATTGTTAACGCGTTATTAAACACGGACAGAGTAATTGTTTCAGATGTGTCGGGAACGACGAGAGATAGCATTGACAGTTATATTACGTATAAAGATAAAGAATTTATTATTGTAGACACTGCCGGAATCCGTAAAAAATCAAAAGTTGATTATGGCGTGGAAAAATTCGCGGTGGATAGGGCAATCCGTTCTATTCGTGAATGTGATGTCGCACTTCTTGTTATTGATGCAAAGGAAGGAATTTCCGACCAGGATAAAAAGATTTCTTCAATTGTTACAGAAGCCGGAAAGGGCTTGATTGTTGCGATTAACAAGTGGGATTTGGTTGAGGAAAAGCAGGCAAATACTATTAATAAATTTGAAAAAGAACTTGCCGTAGATATCCCGTTTTTGAGTTTTGCACCGAAAATTTTTATCAGCGCGGTTACAAAACAACGTTTGGGTCAGATTTTTGACAAAAGTATTGAAGTATACGACCAATGTGTCAAACGTGTTTCTACAGGGCTTTTGAACAAAGTTATCAGTGAAGCTTACGCGTTGAATCCGCCGACAAGTTTCAAGGGTAAACGTTTAAAGATTTATTATGTAACCCAGGCTAAAACACAACCGCCGACATTTGTTTTGTTTGTTAATAATGAGGAACTTCTAAAAGACAGTTACAAACGTTATTTGGAAAACAAACTGCGCGAAGCTTTCGGATTCTTTGGAACTCCGATAAGAATTTCTGTTCGTCAACGCGGCGATAAATAACATTTATGCGTCATTGCGAGCGTAAGCGAATCAATCCGTTTTGAAAAACAGTGGTTGCACATTATCAAAATATATTCAATATTTACCCCTCAAATTGAGAAAAGTCTATTGAGAAAACTTTTTTGTCTGATTGCAGGCATGTGTTGCAGAAACTTGTTTCAAATGAACTTTTTTTGTTGAAATCGGCGAATGAGCTTCCGCATCTGCCGCGGTAATCGTTTGCTAGAAACGGGCAGGTGTAGATTCCATTAATCGTAAGAATTCTGCCTGTTTGACAGTCTGTGTGGCAATCTGTTGTGTTTTCTACTGATACCCATTCAGAGTTGGTATTATGCCAAGGAGTTATTTGTAAATTTGCGGGTGATAAATCCAGGTTATTTCTTTCAAAAACACTCAGGAATCCGCCGATTAATTCTTCTTTTGGCAAATTATAATAATTTGTTACTGAAACAATCGGGTTAAATTCGTATTTGATCAAATGTTTAAGCGCAAAGAGTCCGTGGCGGTAGGCTCCGCGGTATCTTGTGTCATCGTTTTTTATTTCGTCAAAATGGTCAAGACTTATTTTAAAAATAATTTCGTTTGTGGATTCATCCTCAACTTTTTTCAAGAATCTTGCTTTTTTCTCATTGATAAAAGAGCCGTTTGTGCAGATACATACATTGGAACGTTTCAGACAAAGTCTTAAGATTGCGTTAAAGTCAGGGTGGGTCATTGGTTCCGCGCCCGTCAGATAAATACATTGGATGTCGTCGTGCATTGTGTCGTTCAGAGCTTGTTTGATTGAGTCAATGTTGATAAAATCCGAAACTTTTTTATATTTTTCGAAATTGATATAGCAATGTTTGCAGCGTTGGTTGCAATTTTTTGCAGTAAGCTCGATAAACAGATTGTTTAAACTTTTCATATTAGTAACTTCTGATTGGAAAATATTGCTTGTCATTATTTTAAAACTCCTCTTTCAGCGAAAAATATTGTCATTCCAAGGCAATTACACGAGTGGGATAATTTTGTTCCTCGTTAAAGCCAAAGAATCTTGCTTTATTTATATAAAACCATGTTAAACATGAATAACTCAAAATAAATTATCCAACTCGGTTATATAAAAGCTTTTGATAATTTTGCAGATTTTGCGTGCGTGGAATGTTGTCAATTCGTGCTTTTCGGCTATTGTCAAGTCCGTATAAATACGTACGTAAAAGTACGGACTATTCAAACTCCTAGAAAATAATTATAATAGATATGTTTACAAAATTAGAACAAGAAGGAGAAAATTATGTAAAAGATTTTTTACTGAATCTATCGTTAGTGCTAAGAGTGCAAATATCACAAATAGCATAGGAAGAGTTGAAATTACAAATAATATGTAAAAAATACTTGAAAGAAAAATATTTAAAAGTTTCGGCATCTTAAACACATAGGGGGCTTTTAAATTTGGAAAATATTTTTTGATAACAAAATGTCGAAAAAGTATTTCAAATATCAAAGCTCCAAAACAACAAAAATAAGCTATAAGTGGTAATGCTGCTAAACTTGCTATAATATCACCTGATGATGGAAATACGTTTACTTCTTCCTGTGGAAAAGTGGTAGCTAACCATAAAATAGCCATTGCAAGAATTGAGAAAACAATGGATAGATATGAGAAAAAATATTTTCTAAGATCCGGGAATTTCATGGATACATACTACGATAAAAAGAAAAAAAAAGAAAGGATATATTATGACGAATAATAATGAGTATTCAAGTAACTTAAGAAAAAAACTCTCAGCTGAAAAATTAATAACTGAAATATCTAAAACTAAGCTTATGGCTGAAAGTAAAGAGGTGCAACAGCAATTTAATGATGACATGGTTCGTAAAACTTGGTATTATCAAAATAAATTCGGATTTGAAACCAGTCCAAGAAAAGGTCATGAATTTTGGAATAATGAAGCTGACGCTTTTAAACATGCTTATGGCAGTGCTGATATGGCATTAAATATGGGAAACTAGGGAAGTGTCTTAGGAGGCATCAGTCATGAATGGAATACCAAAAATAATCCAAAAAATGAATGGAATACGGACTCGTGGAATAATCGTCAGGGGCGAGATATTGCCAGGGAAATAAAAAAAGAATACGGAGATAATTTTTACAAATTACCAATAAAAAAACAACAAGATATTATTGCCGTGAAAGTTATGGATAAAATTCGTAATGGTGATTTGATTACATCTCCTGCTGATAAAAGGAAATATAAGGGTTTTCTTGAAACTAAAATAAATGATATTAAAAATCTCAAAGAAGGTAAACCAACCGGTTTTGCAGCCCAAAACGAACAGAAGCATGTCTTTACTCCTCAAGAAATCGGGAAAATGACACCTGAGGAGTTTAAATTACATGAAACAGAGATTATGGAACAATTGTCAAATGGGCAGATAAAAAATGAGTCACCTCGTGTTGATTATGAAAATTATAAAAATGATGGAACTTCTAATAAAAGAATTTTTACACGTGAAGATATTGATGGTATGACAACAGACGAATATACAAAAAATGAAAAAGAGATTGTTTTACAGATGAATTCTATTGGCATTCCGTACAAAAATGAAGTTCCGAAAAATGTAAAAACATATGAGAAAGGAAAATCTTATTCAACTGATTCCAAAGATGGAAGATGGGTTACAATAAATGGAAATCATGTTTTTATTGAAAAATAAAATTCACATTAAAACCCCCGAAATTTCAAGATCCTATTTCGGGGATTTTTTAAATTGTGTTCTGAAAGCCTTTATTCTTTTTCTAATTTCGGACTTTCGTTCACGTAGTTTGTTAATTGTTTTGCTGCTTGTTTGTATGCATTAATTGCACTGTTTCCGCCTAAGCAGCCACCCGGGCATGCCATTACTTCAATCAGGTTACCGAGTTCGCAAACTCCGTTTTTGGCAAACTTTTTCAAATCTCTGATTGATTGCTTGTTAAGTCCGTCAACAATGTACGGTGTTGCCTTTTCTTCATCTGTAAGTATTGAGTTTACAGCGTTTGCAACTCCTGCTGTTACTGCAAAATTTCTTGCTTGTGCAGAAGATTCTTTTCTGAATGCGATTTCTTCGCATTCTGAAACCTGAACATTTGTTGCAACAAACCAAGCCCCAAGTTCTTCAAAGTTAAGAACGAAGTCAATGTTTGGATTCTGCATAGCTTCACGTCTTTTGGCTACACACGGGCTAAAGAATACGGTAAGCGCGTCAGGTGTTTCTTTTTTTACCATTTTTGCGGTGTAGTATGCCGGAGTTTTTGTTTCAGAACGGAACGGTTTTAGTTCAGGAATGTGTTTTTCAACAAGTTCGTTGTACCCTGCACAACAAGATGTTGTCATAAACTTATCACCTTTTTCCATACGTTCTACAAATTCAGCGGCTTCATTTCTTGTCGTAATATCTGCACCTTCCGCAACTTCAATAACATCAGCGAATCCTAATTCTAAAATTGCTGCTTTTAGTTGTTTTGGAGTGCAAGGCAATTGTCCCATAATTGCAGGGGCAAGCATTGCTACAACTTTTTTACCTGCTTTAATTGATTTTAGTATATCTATAATTTGGCTTTTTTTGTGAACTGCACCGAACGGACATGCGTTAACACATTTTCCGCAAGAGATACATTTTTCAACATCTATACGAGCCAATCCTTCTTCATCTTTTGCGATTGCTCCGACAGGACAAGCATTTTCGCAAGGTACAATAATTTTTGCGATAGCTTGGTACGGACAAACCTGAGCGCACATTCCGCAATTTTTACATTTTGCAGGGTCGATTGTTGACTTTCCGTGTTCAACTTTTATTGCCCCGAATTTACAAGCTGATTCGCAAGGTCTGGCAACACATCCTTGGCATAAATCCGTTACGTAAATTCTTGACGGTACACAGCCTTGGCAAGCTGTATGAAGTACTGTCAGCGGGTTTTCTTCGGGCTGCTCTCTATCTAATGCTTTTGACGCCAATTCTGATAACAATTCACTGTCATCTGCTTCTTCGATAGATAATCCGAGTCCTGCGATTACCCTGTCGCGTAATATTGCTCGTTCCTTGTGAATACAGCATCTGTATGGAACTTCGCTGCCTTTCGGGCGCATATCGTAAGGAATTTTTCTTGTGTTTTCTTCAAAGTTTTCACTCAAATATGCTTTTATCAGTCTTACTAAAATTTCACGTTTTAAATGTGAAGTTTGTTTAGGGGTATTCATGCTCATTTTTTAATCCTTTTCCTCTATTATTTTTTTGCCAGTTTCTCATCAATAGCTGCAAGTACTTTTTCTACACTTGCTTCTTTAATTACTTCATTATCAACCTTAACATAAGGTGCTTTTGAAAATTCCCAATCGGTAGCGCACAATCCCAAACAAGGAACGCCGCATACATCAACTTTATCACCGTATTTTTCAGGAACCAGATCCATTAATTCTTGAAGGTTTCCTGAACCCATAACGAAACAAGTTGTACCTAAACATACTTTTACACTAATTTTTTCCATCTTTTCTTCCTTTTTACATGTATTGTACACTAATCTTTTTAAAATACTTATCTTGTAAAACGACAGCCATTTTTTTGATAATATTTTTTCTGATTTCAATCTCAACAGGTAATGCCGGATTGTAATGTGCCTGATTCAGTTTTGCACCAACCATAAAGTTTATGCAATCACTATCTAACAAAAATTTTATCAGCTTTCCGGCGGCGTTGTCAACATCTAATTTGCCATCTTCAAGACATTCAAGAGTTTCTGTCAGAGTCAGTATTCCTTCAGTTACAAGATTAACTCCTTCCATATACGAGCAGCTTGGAAGTTTTCCGATACTGATTTCTTTATCCATTGTAATCGGCAGGTTTAATTCTCTTGATATAAGGTTAGCTGTTGTGCCCCCGCAGATTGCTTTTTTACCCTTGAAATCTCTGAAAATTGCCGCGTATTCACTGTCCATTTTTTGGTTAAACGGAGGTCCCGTGAAGACAAGTGATGTTCTTGGTTCCCTGAAATACAGTACGCAAGCCGAGATGTCATCTTTTGGAAGTCTGTTTGTTTCAATGTTTTGGGTTTGGCGGATGATATAAGCAGAAAGTTCGGAACTTGAAATTTCAGGCTCTTCTTGTAGTTTTGCAAGCACAAGGTTAATCAAACCTTCGCGCCTCAGCCCGAGTTTTAATCTTCCGTTACCGAGTCCGCATTGGGTCACTCCGTCTGAACAGAAAATTAATCTATCTTCCAGTTCAAGTTTGATTTTGTAACTCTTCAGACATCTGTTTTTGAAGGTTTTTGACGGGATTGTTTCATACGGCGGAGTCATGATTTCGCCGTTTTTTATCCATAAAAATTCAGGGTTTCCTTCTTCAATAATTTTGGCATTTCCCTCATCATCAACATCAATTATTGAAAATGTTGAATAGCTGATTTTTCTGATTTTACAGACAGGTAGTGAATTCATAACGATTTCAGCAGCTTGTCTTATCGGGATCTCTTGTTTTTCGACAAATTTCAATAACATTGTTGCAGTCATACAAGATAAAATATTAGCCTTGATTCCACTGCCTAAGCCGTCAGATAATACTGCGATAAGTTTTGCCTCATCCGGGTATCTTTTTGAGATAAAGTAATCCCCGAAAGCGTTTTGGTTATATTTTTTTATTTGATGACAGTCGATATCAATAAACATTATTTTGTTTCTCCGTCATTTTTATCATCGTAATCGTTTGCGATTGAATTTAGGAGGGTTTCGGTTTCAACCATATGTTCTCCGAGCAGACAGGCGATTTCCTGTACAATTGAGATATTTTTTGATATAACTTCTTTTGCTTTTTCGGAAATTTTTTCCCGGGTTGTTTCTGTTTGGGTAACATCTGTAATGATTGCACCGACTATTTCGTTAGGTTCAATTGTGAACGCGTTGATATCAAATAACCTGTCGTTTACGTTGTAGTGTTCTTTGTGCAGATCTTTGCCTGTTTTTAGAATCGTTCTGAAAATACCCGAGAATTCTACGATTCGGTCTATAGCTGCACCTGTCATACCGTCAGGACGAGATTTGAATATTTCATACATATCACCCGTAAACATTTTCATAAAGCTGTCATTTGCTTCCAGGATGTTCATGTTGTTATCGACCATAACGATTGCGGCAGGCATGCAGCGAAGCATTGCTGCGGCTTTTCTCATAGCGATTTTTCTCATGTAAGATATACACATAGAAGATTCTGCAACGCCGTCAAGCAGTGCAACCGCAAGTTCTCGGCAAGATGAATAACCGCATCCTCCGCAGTTTAATTCGTCTTCTTCTGAGTGTTTGCCGATTTTTTTGAGTGTTTGTGTGATTTCTTCAAGAGAGTATTTTGATGTTGTAATTTCTTTTGGTGTGTAATTACAGTCGACAACCACTTGAGGTTCTGTCGGAATTTCGTTACGAACTTTGACTTTTTGCATAACGTCTGAAATTGAACTTATGCTGGCATTGTTTGAGGCTATGCACGGACCTGTTATGCACCCTGATTCGCAAGCCAAGGCTTCAACAAAAATCGGTGCGGAAAGCTTATCGGCATCCAAATTCTCAAGAGCTTTCTCAAATGCAGGGATTCCGCA
Organism: Muribaculaceae bacterium; assembly: GCA_023665935.1. Taxonomy (GTDB): domain Bacteria; phylum Cyanobacteriota; class Vampirovibrionia; order Gastranaerophilales; family Gastranaerophilaceae; genus Zag111. The sequence continues at coordinate 7,710 of JAMPCZ010000019.1, forward strand.
TATTTCCATTAATTGAACATTAGGTTTTACTCCGACTTTTTGGATTGTTTGGTTCATCCCGCCGTTGATAGGGTACAGGGTACCTTCGTGCGCGCTGTATGGGACGAATTCGTAGCAGGCTTCTTTTTTAATTTTTGAGATATCGCCTATTTTGTCGGCAATCCAAATTTTTAATTCTTCAAAAGTAATTGAAATGTCAATCAAACCATCGTTTTCATCAGCTTCATTCTTTTTGCCTATGCAAGGACCGATAAATACGACTGCAATGTTATCTCCGTAAAGGTTTTTTAGCATTTTTGCGTGTGTTTTTGCAGGCGAACCGATAGGGGTAATATATTTTGAAAATTCGGGTTTGTATAGCCTGATATATTCAACTATAACCGGACACGCGCTTGAAATCCATAACCCTGATTCTGTTTCATTCAACATTTGCGCGGTTTTTATTGAAACTTCCTGTGCTCCGATTGCGGTTTCCGAAATGTCTTTAAATCCAAGCTGTTTAAGAATGGCAATCATTTTCTGAGCAGAGTTCTCAAAAACCGATCTCCAAGACGGGGCTAATGATACGTAAACATCTTTTCCGCTAATCAGCAGGTTTTGGACTTTTTCTAAATCATTTCTTACGCATTTTGCGTTTGCGGGACAAACTTTTACGCAAGTTCCGCAAGAAATACATTTTTCCGGGATGACGGAGGCATGGTTGTTTTCGATTCTAATAGCTTTTACCGGACAATCACGGACGCATCTGTAGCAGTCGTGGCATTCGTTAATTAGTGTGTAGACCGGATGTTGATTATTCATTTTTTACCCCTAAGTTGTGTGATTCTTCGGCTTGTCTGCCATTCTGAGGTTGGTGCGAAGAATCCCATAGTTTTCAAGCCTCAGAATGACGTAAATTTATACCAATGTTGCCGATAATATGTTTTTCAGTTTTTCTTCGTCCATTTCACTATATAAGATGTCATCAATATATATATTAGGACCTGTAGAACATTTGTCTTGGCACAGTCCGCCGACAAGTTCGATTTCGGCATCCAGGTTATTTTCTTTTATATAGTTCTCAAGAAAACTTAAATTCTCAAGATTACCGCGTGCAAAACAGGAGCTTCCCATGCACACTTTTATATTATGTTTTGTCATATCTTCCTCACTTTTTACAATAACAATTTTAGTATACTAATATTCATATGGCAAGTGGGAAGGGGTAAATTATATTGTTATTCTGAGGATGAATTCCGAAAGTATGTCGGCAATCAGCCCCATGTCTGTATGAGAGAGAGGAAGAAATGTGGTGGGAAATGCTATTTTAATAGGTCTATAATATCTAAATTCAATCCATGTGCGATTTTTATAGCATAACGTAAACTGGGAAATCGTTTAAGTTTTTCTATTCTATAGACTGTAGAACGTTCTATTTCGCAGATAAGGCTAAGTTCTTCTTGTGAGTAGCCCAATTTTTTTCGTTCTATTCGGACTCTCTTTGCAAAATTTTTAAGTATTTCATTTTCGTTTCTTGACATAATTCATAATATATGTAACTATGTAACTATAGTCGACAGCCAATTGGCACATAAAAAGGGGTAAATTATGTTTTTTAGCATAGTAAAAGAGAATCTGAAAAGTTTTCAAGAGTTAATTAAGGATTATAAGGCTAAAAATACCTGCTTAACCGAATTATATCTGACTTTATTACACATAAATAATGACAACCTATCAATTGCAGAATGTAATGCGGTAAAAGAAAATATACACAGATTAGAAAATTTATCAAAGATAATAGATAAAATACAAAAAGAGTTTGTTGATATTTAAAATTTTAACAGTTCATGTAATTCCATATCTAAACCTTTTGCAATTTTGTCAAGTATGACTAAACTAGGAGTTCGTTTGAGATTCTCAATTCTCCCAACGTATGTTCTATTTATGTTACTCATCAACGCTAAAGCCTCTTGCGAGAGGTGTTTTTCTTCACGCAATTTTTTTAATTTAGATGCAAATTTTTCCAGTACATCACTTGACATACTAATTAATGTATGTGAATATACGACAATAGTCGACCGCCAATTGGCACATGAAGAATCGAGGTGTTTATGTTTTTCAAAGTTATGCAAGTTCAGTTAAAAGATCATAAAGAAAGTTTAGAAATTTTGGATAGTGTTAATACTGAAATGATTGAACTATGTGAACTTTCTATATCTACAGATAAGCAAAGTCTTTCTTGCTCCAAGTATTATAAAATGAGAAAAGTTAAAAAAGTTCTAAAGAAATTATATAATATTTCTAACTGTTTACGGGAAATGCGTGAAGAATCTCATTATAGTTTCTAGCAATAATAATTTTAGTATACTAGTATTCATATGGCAAGTGGGAAGGGGTAAAAATATTATTGGTTGGTCGGTATTATTTACCCCCCCCCTCGAAATCAAAGATTTCGGTTCCCCCTCTAGTGGGGGACATGATAAAATAAATTAATTCCCTCTAGCGCATATTTACCCCTTGTGCTAAACTCAAAATATGGACAGATTAGATTTTATAAAAGCAAAACGTATTGTTATAAAACTCGGAACAAATGTTTTGAGGAACGATGAAGGCTATGTTTCTCTTCCGAGGGTTTACTCATTTATTGAAGATATTGCAAACCTTGTTATTTCAGGTAAAGAGGTAATTGTCGTAACGTCGGGTGCTGTCGGATTAGGTAAGAAACGGCTTGGTTTGGATAGTACGGAAGGTACCGCATTAAAGCAGGCATGTGCAGCAATCGGGCAAGGAAAGTTGATGTCGATTTACGAGAACGGATTTGATACGTACGGTTTAACTGCGGCTCAAATTCTTTTGACAGAAGATGATTTTTCGGTTCGCGAACGTTATTTGAGCTTGAGAACGACTTTTAATAAACTGCTTGAGCTGGGTGCAGTTCCTGTGATTAACCAAAACGACACGGTTTCAACTCTTGAAATAGCACCAAGATTCGTACGGGAAGATATGCAGGTTTGTTTTTCTGATAATGACAAGTTATCAGCACTTGTAGCAAGTGAATTGGATGCGGATTTGCTTATAATCCTGTCGGATATCGACGGTTTGTACGATTCAAACCCTAAAACAAATCCTGATGCAAAACTGATTAAAGCAGTCGAAGAAGTTAACGAATCCATATTGGCTTTAGCTTCAGGTGTATCAGATGGCGGCAGAGGCGGTATGGAAACTAAGCTTAATGCAGCACGGCTTGTGACACGCTTTGGCGGTAAAGTTCTAATCGCTAACGGTAAAAAACCGTTTATAATCAGACGAATTTTTGACGGTGAAGACGAGGGTACAATGTTCTTACCGCAAAACGAAAATTTATCTGATAAAAAACGATGGATTGGTTACGCCACAAATATTGTCGGTAAAATTATTGTTAACGAGGGCGCAAAACAAGCTTTGATTGAGCAGGAAAAAAGTTTGCTGCCAATCGGGGTGGTTGGGGTTAAAAATTCTTTCCAAAAAGGTGATGTTATATCTATTTTGGATGAAAATCAAAACGAATTTGCCCGCGGAATTGTTAATTATGATTCAGAATCCTGTCAAAAGTTGATTGGCAGACATTCGGATAATATTTTGGATATTCTCGGGTTTAAAAATTATGACGCGATTATTACACGTGATAATATAACGATTTTGTAAGATGATGACTTCCCTCTCCAGGGGAGAGGGTTAGGGTGAGGGTTTGATATTTATGGAACAAAATTTTATAGAAATAGCAAAAAAAGCAAAACAAGCATCGTTAAAAATTGCAGAACTCAGGACTTCTGTAAAAAATTTGGCACTTGAAAAAATCGCAAATGCATTTGAAGAAAACAAGGCAGCAATTTTTGAGGCTAATAAGCAGGATTTGTTTGACGCTGAAACATTACTTAAAAATGGTGAAATTTCAAAATCTACATTTAACCGTCTTAAACTTGATGAAAATAAAATGCGGGATATGATTCAGGGGGTTCGTGATATTGCGAAACTTGAGGATCCTGTTGGAAAGATTCTACTCAGGCGGGAACTTGATGAAAATCTTGTTTTATCAAAAGTTTCTTGTCCTATCGGTGTTTTGGGCATAATTTTTGAGGCACGTCCTGATGTTATTTCACAGATTTCATCTTTAGCGATAAAATCTTCAAATGCGGTGATTTTAAAGGGCGGAAAAGAGTCAAAAAATACTAACAAGAAGATTTTAGAGGTTATCAATTCCGCACTTGATGAAGTTCAAGAATTCCCAAAAGATGTAGTTCAGCAGGTTTTTTCCCGTGATGATGTCAGAGAAATGCTGAAATGTGATGAGTATATCAATTTGATAATTCCGCGAGGCGGGAATAATTTGGTTAAATTTATAAAAGAAAATACGAAAATTCCGGTGCTGGGGCATGCTAATGGGATTTGTCATATTTTTGTAGATGAAAGTGCAGATATTGATATTGCATCCCGTGTTGTGATTGATGCAAAAACACAGTATCCGAGTGCCTGCAATGCGGTGGAAACTCTTTTAATACACAAGGATTTTGAGAAAGTACAGGAACTTCTTGCCTCATTGCAGTTATCGGAAATCAAACTTGTTTCTGAGCCGGAGGCTTGGGATGTTGAGTATAGTGATAAAATTTTGGCATATAAATTTGTTGATTCTGTTGATGAAGCTATTGCTCATATTAACAAATACGGTTCGGGGCATACTGATTCAATTATTACGACTGATACGGCTAATGCCGAAAAATTCATGAACAATGTGGATTCGGCAGGTGTGTATTTCAATGTTTCAACCCGCTTTGCTGATGGTTTCAGATACGGTTTCGGTGCAGAAGTCGGTATTTCAACCAACAAAACCCACGCCCGCGGCCCTGTTGGTTTGGAGGGGTTAACTATATACAAATATAAACTCGTGGGTAACGGTCAAATAGTTGATGATTATGCAAAAGGTTTGAAACAGTTTCATCACAAGGATTTGTAGGTATTAGATTGCGAGTTTGCATCTGTGCAATATACCCTCTCTCCTTTAAGGAGAGGGTTAGGGTGAGGTGATGTTTTTTAAGCTTGTGTTAGTGATTTTTGCTTGTATTCAATCAAGCATTTTGCCAATTGATCCGGACAGCTTGTTGATTTTTGTCCGCAGGTGATGCCTTGTAATCTTTCAATAACATCATCAATATTCATTCCGATAATAAGGCTTCGAATACCTTTCAGGTTGCCATTGCACCCTCCGAAAAATTGAGCATCAATAATTTTGTTATCTTGTATTGCTATCTGCATTAATTGACAGCAGGTTCCTTGGGTTTGATATTCTATTATTTGTGGTTTTTCTGACATAATTTTCTCCTTTTTTATATTGTAGCATAACATTATTTATTAACTAATGTAAAGTGAAAATTAAAAAATATATCAATTTTATATGTTAAATATTGTTTATATAAATAAGGGGATATTAAGGAGATATAAAAATGGTTAATAACACAACGGGTTCCTATAGGATTATTTCGGGAGATTGTCCTTGGAATGTTGCAAAACGGAATTTGCAGGCTAAGGGTGGCAAGGTCAATAACATGTTAATTATTGAAGAAATGAATCGTTTGGCAAAAATAAACGGGTGCGACGACGTTGATGATTTCAGCCGAAAGTTTTTTTATTCGATAGGTAAAGAACTTATTTTGGAAGAGGTTGAGGATGTCGAACCTGATGTTACACCGATAAAACCTGATAATCCGGAGGTGCCGGATGAGCCGGCTCGACCTGCGACTACAGAAGAAGCTGAGGTTGAGCGGATTAACCGAATGGACAATGATACGGACAGAATTGTTGAATATAACAAAACCCACTATAAAGGCGAGCATTACGGGATAGTTGATAAAAAGACATGTAAATTGAAAATCTATGACAAGGAAGGTAATGTTGTTAAGACTATTCCTGTCGGGGTTGGAAAAGCAAAAGGTGATTATTTAGGCAGCGGTTATCTTTCATCAGACCCGGCTAAACGTGAGGGCGGCAGATACACAACTCCGGGGGAATGCACCTTAGATGAATATGAAACATTTGATAATGCGAATTATGTGTCAAGAAAAGACGGTAAGCATAAGATTATGGCATTAAAAGGCGATAATATGGGCGAAGATGCGGGACAGCAAGCAATTCATATGATTCCAAGACATCGGCGTGACAGAAAACACGCACTTGATACCGAAACTGCGAGTGACAACAGGATGTCTTACGGCTGTGTAAATCTGCGGGAAGAGGATTATGATATTATGGCGCAATATTTGGGAGAAGGCGACAAAATATATATCCTTCCGGAAGAAAAAGGCAATAAGCTTCAATTGGAAAAACAAGCGGATGGCTCGTATCGGTTTGAACAGCAATATCATAAGGATCAAAAACGCGGGGTTAATAAAGATGTTGCCTGTCATGTAAATTATAACGTGCGCCCGGACAGAGATCCTGCTCGGAATCCTGGCACAAGTAGCTCTGATTGGGCAGATTTAAAACATTTGCTGGCAGGGCTTTTGGGCGGCAGTTTTGCGTTTACATAGAAGTTATAAATATGAGCTGTAGAATATTATATTTTACAGCTCGCCAGAATATTAAGAACCGAAAAATTCGTCATGCTGAAATGGTTTCAGTATCTTGAATTTTTCGGTTCATTGTATTTTTCAAATATTAATTTAGTTCTTTTTCAAGAAATCAGGAACATCCAAGTTCATTGACGGAACTTTTGGAAAATCGAAACCACTTGAAGTAGTTGTAGATGTTCTTCCTTGGAAGTATTCCGCAGCTGATAGCGGAGTATTGATTGAACTTTGTTCTGATTTTTCCGCAAAGCCTGTTGCAATAACCGTGATTTGAATTTCGTTTTGGAAAGCTTCGTTTATTGAAGTACCAATGATAACATCAGCATCGTCTTTTACAACGTTATTGATAACATTTGCTGCATCTGTTACTTCGTACAGACCCATATTAGAACTTCCGGTGATATTAACGATAATACCTGATGCTCCATCTATTGCAGATTCAAGTAATTGAGAATTGATTGCCATTTCTGCCGCTTTGATTGCTCTGCCTTCGCCTTGTGCACGTCCGATACCCATCAATGCGGTACCTGAATCTTTGACAACTTTTTTAACATCGGCGAAGTCAATGTTAATCATACCAGGGATTGTAATGATATCAGAAATACCTTGGATACCTCTGTATAGAACTTCATCAGTTACACAGAAAGCTTCTCTTAAGCCCAATTGTCTTTCTACAACTTGCAGTAATTTGTCGTTTGGAACTACAAGAATTGCATCGACGTATTTTTTCAGTTTTTCAATACCTGCTTCAGCTTGAGCCATTCTCTTTTTGCCTTCCCAGCAGAAAGGTTTTGTAACGAATGCGATTGTCAAAATGCCCAAATCTTTTGCAATTTGTGCAACTATAGGTGCTGCACCTGTTCCGGTTCCACCGCCCATTCCTGCAGTGATAAATACCATATCGGCACCTTCTAATGCTCTTGTGATTTCGTCTTTTACTTCAATTGCGGCTTTTTCACCTGTTGAAGGATCACCGCCTGATCCTAAACCTTTTGTTGTTGTGGTTCCAAGCTGCAGTTTGTTTTCAACATTGCTGAAAGTTAAAACTTGTAAATCTGTATTCATCAGCCAAAATTCAACACCTGCAAGTTTGGCTTTAATCATTCTGTTTACAGCGTTTCCGCCACCGCCACCAACACCGATAACTTTGATGCGGGTAGGGTTTATATTTGATCTTTGGTTACTTCCGTAACTTGATGATACTATATTTTCCATTATACCTCCTATTTTGCTTAATTATATTATATACTAAAAATTCTACATTTCATGTATGTGAAGTAATCCATATAATTTTACCCTAAAAACTTATCAAGTCTTTCGCAGGCTTCAATTGTATTTTCGCGGCTTCCGAAAGAGGTTAATCTGAAATATCCTTCTCCGTTCTTACCGAATCCTGCTCCCGGAGTTCCGACTATTTGTACGTTTTCCAGCAGGTAATCGAAGAATTCCCAAGATGTCATATTGTTAGGACATTTTAACCAAATATACGGAGAATGCTGCCCGCCGATATGCCAAATATTATGTTTTTTCAATGCTTCAGAAATTATTTTGGCATTTTCTTTGTAGTAGTTTAAGTTTTTTTGGATTTCTTTTTGACCGATTGGTGTGAATACGGCTTCGGCACCTCTTTGAATGATATATGGAACGCCGTTAAATTTTGTAGTTTGGCGTCGCAGCCACATTTTGTTTAATTTGATACCGTCAAATTCGAGTGATTTCGGGACAATTGTGTAGCCGCATCTTGTGCCCGTAAATCCTGCGGTTTTTGATAGTGAACAAAATTCAATTGCGCAAGTTTCAGCACCTTCAATTTCAAAGATACTTCTCGGCAGGTTTTCATCTGTAATGAAGCATTCGTACGCTGAGTCAAACAGAATTACTGCATTGTTTTCGTTTGCGTAATCAACCCAGGCTTTTAGCTGTTCTTTATTATAAACCGCACCGGTCGGGTTGTTTGGAGAGCATAAATAAATAATATCTGCTTTAACTGATTTGTCAGGTAGCGGAAGGAAATTGTTTTCCGCACTTGCATCAATATAAACGACTTTTCTGCCTGCCATCACGTTTGTATCAACATAAACAGGATAAACAGGGTCAGGTACCAAGACAGTATTATTTGTACCAAATAAATCCAAAATGTTACCCAAATCTGATTTTGCACCGTCTGAAATGAAGATTTCATCTAAATCAAGTTCAACATTGTGCGACTTGTAGTAAGCTTGTATTTTAGTTTTTAGAAAATCATAACCTTGTTCGGGGCCATATCCTCTGAAGGTTTCTTTTATGCCCATTTCATCGGCGGCTGATTTTATAGCATCAACTACAGCTTTACATAGCGGCAGAGTGACATCTCCGATTCCAAGCTTGATGATTTTTTTATCAGGATTAGCGGCTGCAAATTCGTTAACTTTTTTTGCTATTGTAGAAAATAAATAACTTTCACTGACATTTTGGTAATTTTTATTGATGTTCATAAAATAATACTCCCTGCTTGTTAATATTCACAGAGAGTATTATATCATAAAACATTAAATTTTTTATGTATTATAAGCTGTAAAAAACTCTTTAACTTTAGCTATTTCATCATCGGAAAGTGGTGTTGCATTTCCTGATGTTAACTGGTTCAATATAAGTTCGATTCGTTCTTTATCCTCGGTTGATAATGTCGGATTTTTAAGTGTACCGTTTAATATTCTTGTTAATTTATCCGCGCTTATATTTGCGGAATTGCCTGAATTTACGTATTCTAATACTTTTTCAATATTCTCAGGTGTTACCCTTGATGAATGAGATTGCGTATGGGCTGAAACAGAATACTGTTGAATTAAATCTGATAAAACTTGAGAAGTTTGCTTGGTCGGTTTAATTATTTTTGATGGAATAGGCATAACTGACTTCGAGGTGACTTTAGTTGCAGTTAATGAAGTAGCCATTTTCTCAAATTCATCTCTCGGTATTGGTTCGATTTTATTTGGATGCCAAGGGTTAGCTACATAAATCACGTCAGGCGTAATTTTAACAACAGTCAAGGCGTGTCCGCCTCCTGCAACTGTTGAACCATCTGGTCCTGCTTGTGCAACTCTTACTGAAAAAGTTATTGCATATTGACCCTCTTTGCCTTGATAAGAATCCAGCATTCGACTTAAATCAGAATCCCTGCGAGTAACGGAACTAACTTCAGAAATCCCCTTTGAATGTAATCCAGAATTTATTGCAAATGAATTTTGTTGTTCCATTTGTTCTCTGGTTATATAACCATATTGTCCGTCTTTATATGGTTTTACCCTATTTCTTTTTTCAGAAGAAGCAGAATAGAGCTCTGATTTTTGTCCTGTTAAGATGTATGCAGCGTCATACTCCCATCCGCTTGCCAAATAATCATCTCGGTTAGCCGGGCTGGCTGAACTTTCTGCCGTATAGTTGCCTGTGTCTGATATTCCGAGATTTTGTTTTGTCTTAACCATTTCTGCTCTATAAGTTTCCATCGCAATTTCAAGAGCAATAACTTCCAAATCTCCGGAAGAATATGATTTTCCTGCAAGTCCTGCAGCTTTTTCAAGAGCTTCCGGTGTAATACGGTATACCCCTGTTACTTCACAGCCGTTCCCCTTACCTTCCCTGGTATATTGGCTTCTTATTGCACAAGCTCCGGGTAACACGACCGTAATTGAGCCGTCGTTGTTATGGTGCAGGTTTTGTTTGATTTTTTCCTGACCGCCTTTCGTATTCAAAATAGCATTAATTTCGGCAAGAAAATAGCAATCTCCGCGTTGTCCTTGAGCTGAGGCATCAATGTGACCGTCAATAGTATCCAGCATTCTATCAATTTTTTGTGGTGTGCTTATTGTTGGGGTGTTATTCCATTTGCCTAAAAATGTTCTTACTTTGTCTGCAGTACTAATAGAAACACTATCAGGTCCAATAATTCTTGTATTGCCTTCGCGTTCACCCATTTTGTAATCAAATTGTTTCTTAGGTTTAGACTTAACCTGAGGCTTTTTCTTTGGAACTATAGGTACAGGTTTGCTTGATATTTTAGTGAATTTACCTTTCGGCAGTTTTTTACCCTTTGCTGCTAATATAGTATTAATTTTGTTTAAAGTATCTTTAGATATCTCTGTCATCTCATACCTCACATCTCTAATTTGCGCATATACTATATATAAAAAGTATATAACGTTTTTATTGATTAATTTTGGGTGGATTGTTTACAAATTTTAATATTAAATAAATTTAACATTTTGACAAAAAATATTTTTTTTTCGACTTACTTTTGGTATAGTCATGAAAAATGACTATGAATGTAGTAATTTGATTAGAAAAAAAGGAAACTCATGGTAGAATATATCCTGCATAAAACAAAAAAGGAAACTCCGTTACAAACTAAGAAGATGTATGTTTCGGTGCCGTTTAACAGAGTACAGGCGACAGAAGAGAAGTTAAAAAAGATTTTTGAAGATGAGTTGAAATCAGAAGGTTCGATTTTAATCAGTTACAAGCCTTCAATCATCTCAAAGCTGGCAAAATATTTGTCAGGGCATATTTCACGTCCGGCATCTATTGGTATCGCAGGTGAAACCGCAAGCGGCAAGTCAACAATTACTCTTGATATTATTGATACAATTAAGTCTTTTTCTACTGAGTTTGAAATTGATAATGCAATTACTCGTGTGAATACCGATGATTATTATTATGACCGTTCGGATATGGTTAAGGCGGCGGGAAGTTTTGCGGAATTTGCAAAGCATTATGATTTAGATGTTCCGCAAGCTTTGGAACTTGAATTGATGAGTGAACACATAAAAGAATTATTGAACGGAAACTCTGTTTTGCTTCCTAAATATGATATGTCAGGTACTGCTAAAAGGTTTGATAATCATACTTTAGCTAACCCGTCAAAAATCATTATTTCCGAAGGTTTATTCACTCTGACTGATAAAATTAAGGATGCTTTTGATTTTAAAATTTATGTTGATGTTGATTCAAAAGTTCAGAAAGATAGGTTTTTTGTCCGTGCTGCCGAAAGAGATTTAGGTGAATCGGCTAAAAGTATATATAAAAATGCCTCAGAAAAAGCGGATATTTATATCAGACCTTGTAAAGCCGATGCGGATATTATTTTGTCAGGAGAAGCTGTAAGGGCAAGATATAAGGCGTTTTTAAACAAACTTATTTCCATTGTTCAACAAGAAAACTTCCAAAACAGAGTTATAGTTTAAGTTACATTTGTAACAAAAATCAGACAAAACAGTTGAAATTTTCATGTTTTTCTGCTACAATATTAGCAGAAAAAGGAGTTATGTATGGTAGGAAATTATATGACTAAACAGGCATTGATTCAACGTAATTACAATGAGATTTATGCTCATGAACTTGCGCATAAAAAAGCCGGCGGAAAATATGCGGGTGATATTCACATTGAACGAAATGCGGAAGGAATCCCTGTTTCAGGTTATGTTCCTATTCAGATGCCGAATTTGGATAAGAAAAATCCTCAAAAAACTATTGATCACGCAAATATTGTGATTGCATCTGCTATGGCTCCAGGTGATCCGTCTGATCAGGATTACAAGGTTGCACATAAAGCTGAACAGATTAAAATGCAAGCTCAGGCAGTTAAAAATCAAAACCAAGGAAAAAGATTAGATTTTAGAGCATAATAAATAAAAAAGAGGCGGAGCCTGCGGCTCCGCCTCTTTTTTTTATTTGCTTCAATTATTTTTAACCTGTAAATCCTGTATCATCAAGCAGGTTTTCGCCGTTATAGGAAGCGACAGCCATTTGGTCGCAGCGTTCGTTAAATTCGTGTCCGGCATGTCCTTTTACCCAAATAAACTTAACATTGTGCGGCTCTTTTGCTTTCAGAAGACGCTGCCATAAATCCTGATTTTTGACGGGTTGTTTATTTGCACTTTTCCAACCGCGTTTCACCCAGCCGTCAATCCATTTTTGATTAAATGCGTCTACCAAATATTTAGAGTCAGAGGTTAATTCAACATTACACGGTTTTTTCAGTGCTTCAAGTCCGATAATAGCGGCTAAAAGTTCCATTCGGTTGTTTGTGGTAATTTTAAAGCCTTCCGTTATTTCTTTTTTGTGGACTGTACCGTTGTCATCTTCTGCAACAAGGATTGTTCCGTATCCACCTTTACCGGGGTTGCCGCTGCAGGCTCCGTCTGTATATATTTTTACTAACATTAAATTTTCCTTTATCATTATTTTAGTCTATTTTACAATAGATTAGGTTTTGAAACAAGTTTTTGCCATCTCGATAAAAACGACTTCCTTGCAAAATTTACGTCATTCTGAGGAAGCTTGCGACCGAAGAATCTCCTTTCTATTATGAGATCCTTCGCTCCGCACAGGATGACCGGATTGTTATTGCGAGAAGAAACGTAGTGAAGGCGGCTACTTGTCCAGTTTGCACACTCCTTAATCCCCGCCAAAGTGGAGATTATATATTTATCCCTTTACCCCTTTACCCCTTTAGCCCTCTTCGGTGATATCCCAAACTTCTAAAACATCATCAGGAATTTCGTTTAAAAATCTTGATGGTTTTGACAGAACCATATTCATTGAATAATCATACATATCAACCGGGTATGTGATATATAGATTGTTTTTTGCACGTGTGGTTGCAACATACATTAGTCGCAATTCTTCATCCATTTCTTCTTCCGAGTTAAATGAATACGCGCTTGGAAATCTTCCGTCTACAGCTCCGATAATAAACACACTATCCCATTCTAAGCCTTTTGCAGAGTGAATTGTAGAAATCGTAAGAGCTTCATCATCCGAATTGTTTTTATACATTCCTTCAACACTGGCATCAGGCGGTTCAAGAGCCATATCGCTTATGAAATCCTCAAGGTTTGAGTATTGCGTTGCAAGGTATTGCAGATGATCCAAATCTTTTTCGCGTTTTGTGAAGTCATCATATTTGTCTTTTAAAATCGGTCTGTAATAATTTATTATATCTTCAATTATATCTGACGGTTTGGATGTTGAAATTTTTAATCTTAGTTTATCTAAAGTTTGAAGCATCGGGATAATGCTTGTTGATTTGTTTGATGGTAAAAGTTTTATATCGGGATTAATTTGTCCTTTAATTACAGGAAGTACATTATTAACTGTTGCAGTACCTACTCCTTTCAATAGTAGTAAAATCCTTGTCAAACTTATTATATCATCAGGGTTTATAATTACTCTCAAATGAGCGATAATATCTTTAATGTGAGCTGTTTCCATAAATTTAGGACCACCGAATTTTTGATATGGAATGGCTCGTTTTGAAAGTTCAATTTCTAACGAATATGACATTCTTGCGTTGCGTGCAAGAACACAAATATCCGAGAGATTAATATCTTCATCCAAAAGTTCAAGAATCCTTTGACAGATGAAATCTGCTTCCATTTGGGTATCTTTTGCACAAATTAATGCCGGCACAATCGGTGATTCAATATTGGAGAACAGTGTTTTGGCGTATTTTTCTTTAGCTTTTGAAATGATAGTATTCGTGAATTTAAGAATATTTTGAGTGCTGCGGTAATTTTGTTCGAGTTTAATAATCTTGGTGTTCTCAAACATTTTCGGAAAATCTAGGATGTTTCTGTAGTTTGCACCACGGAATGAATAGATGCTTTGCGCATCATCCCCGACAGCCATAATATTATTGTGCTCTGAGGCAAGCAGCCTTATTACATCCGCTTGAAGCGTGTTTGTATCCTGGTATTCATCAACCATAATGTATTGATATTGATTAGAAAGCTTTTTGCGCAGTCCGTCATTATTTTCAAGCAGGAGTTTTATATACAATAGCAAATCATCATAATCAAGCACGGAATTTTCACGCTTGTATGCGACATATGCTTTGTGAATTTCTATAATTTTATCTTCGCAATGTGCAAATTGAGGAAACTCATCTTCAATGATTTTTTTTGTCGGAGTTTCTTTGTTTACGCTTTTTGAATAGATTTCGTGAATGGTGTGTTTTTTGGGAAATCTTTTTTCTTTTTTAGGGTACAGTTGTCCTGTAATGTGGTTGATTATATCTTCGCAGTCGGATTTATCAAGGATTGTGAAGTTGTTTTGAAGCTTGAGCAGTTTTGAGTATTTTCTCAAAATTACATTTGCAAAAGAGTGAAATGTTCCGCCTGCAACTTTTTCGCACCTGTCATCAAGAACAATTGCTGCCCTGTTTAGCATTTCTGCGGCGGCTTTTTTTGTAAAGGTCAGCAGTAAAATATTTTCAGGACTCGTTCCGTCTTCAATTAATCTTGCGACACGGTAAGTTAAGGTTTTTGTTTTGCCTGAGCCTGCTCCTGCAATTACAAGAATCGGACCTTCTTTTGAGGTAACTGCTTCCAGCTGGGCGGGATTCAGCTCGGTTTCATAGTTTACTTTGTAATCGGTTTTTATTGCATCACGTTTTTTTAGCACGTATTTTTTACGTGCTGGTTTTTGCTCTTGTGTTGTAACTATTTCACTTCCCATCAATTTGATTATAGTTCAGTTTTATAAGCGGTTCAATATGTTAATGTAAAGTTTTGAAAATTTCGGGTGAATTTTACTAAATATTTTTTGCAAATTTGTCGAAATAAAAAATAGTAGTGTATATAAAATCGAGAGATATTATGAAAAAAATAACGGTAATATTTTGTTCAATATTAATTTTGTTTGGTGTAACGCTTGGGGTACAGGCAATTGAGCAAAATCATAGGTGGCTGTATCCGAAGCAGTTGAAAGTGTATGTTCCGCCAAATCATAAACGTACAATTATGATGAAGCACGCATTTGCCGAATGGACCAGGCTGACCAGCGAGAAAATGGTTTTTAAATACGTTACATCCCCTAATTATGCAAAAATAGAGGTGTATTTTGTTGATAAGATTCCGAATGCTGATAGAGAAATCGGACTTACCCGCTTTAGATATACATCAAGCGGCAAAATGGTCAGTGCTCAGATTTATATTGCTGATAAAACCGCAGATGGCAGAGCTTTGGGTAAAGATTCTGTTTATACTGTTATGCTTCACGAAATCGGGCATGCTATCGGGATTTCGCAGCATTCGTCAAATCCTTTGAGTATTATGTTTCCTTACGAAAACGATGCTCAGGAAATACTGAAATCAGATTTAAAAACATTAGCTGAAATATATGGATGGTAAGGAGTTCTAATGAAAAAAATTTTAAGTTTATTTATTTTATTTTGTTTAAGTTTTGTGATTAGTGTAAACTCCGCCTTAGCAGACTATGGCTGGGAGAATCCTAAGTCTATAAGGGTTTGTATTGAGCCGAATCCGCGAAAAACTATGATGAAAGAGGCGTTTGCCAAGTGGACATCTTTGACTAACGGAAGATTGGTGTTTAAATATGTTGAATCCCCAAATAATGCACAAATTTATGTGAAGTTTGTAAAAGATGCAGCCAAAGCCACCAGGGATTTAAACCATGCAATAGGGGTTACGTATACAACATTTAAATTGTCAGAATCAGGTGATAAAGTGGTCTTAAATACGGCTGTTATTGAGATAGCAGACCATGCGCCGGGTAGTTCGGGCAGGCTTATGCCCAACGAAAGAATTTCCAGGGTAATGGTTCACGAAATCGGGCATGCTATTGGGTTTCAGGGCAGTCATGAGCATTCTGCCGATAAGCAAAGTCTTATGTACCCGGTTGCCCATAGCAGAACTCAGGTGATTACTGCTGCTGATTTGAAATTTCTATCATCAATTTACGGCTGGTAAAAAGTTTATATAATTCCGTATTTTATCGCTGCGGATAAAAGCTGGATGGTTCGTGTAATTTTCAGTTGTTTAAATATTTGTCTTTTGATTTTGAGAAAATCATTGTATTCTAATCCGAACCAGTCCAGTATAGCACTGCTGTTGTGACCGGAAGCAAGCATAATTACGATTTCTTTTTCTCTGTTTGTTAGTAAACACTTCATCTTTTTCTCCTTTTTAATTAAACGTTATTTATATTAAATTATTGGTAACGGCGTAGAATACCAACTGTCTTCTGTTATGCAGATTCAGTTGTTTTAATAGTTTTCGGATTTCGTAAATCACCTTATTTTTGTTTCTAAAATAATACTTATTTGCTATTTCAGTGTAAGTTAAGCCCTCAAGTAATAAATAAAATAACCGAAGAT